>CBDUYG010000575.1:0-3072 GCA_965371385.1 uncultured Myxococcales bacterium
CCACCAGCTCACATAGTGAGCCACCGGCTCACGCAGAAGGCCCGCCGCGCTCGGTGTACTCTTCCATCGTGAGCCTGCGATATTCGAACTTCCAGCCGGGGGGGGTTCGGATGTAGCGGTCGAGGTAGAAGCCGTGACCGGCCATGGGGGTTCCCTCTGCGCTGGCGCGCAGGTCGAGGTAGACGGTGCCGGTGGCGCGGTCGCCGTCGAGTTCGACGACGTGATTGTGCACGAAGGGCTTGAAGCTCGAGAGGTGGAAGGTGGCCTCGTACTCGGCGAGCAGGGCGGCACGGCCCTCGATCGGCGGGCGATCCCCCATGTCCATGACGGCATCGTCGCTGAAGAGATCGATCGCGCCCTCGACATCCTTCTGCCATACGAAATGGGCGTAGCGGCGGGCGAGGTCGCGAATCGACTCGAGATCGGCGAGACGGCGTACGATCTCGTCTGTAGTGCGATCGGGCACGGCTACTCCTCCAGCGTCTCGGCGACGAGCTCGGCTACGTCAGCCGCCCGAATCCGGCCTTCGGGATCCCTGGCTCCGAGGCCGTCCTCGAACATCTGCATGCAGAAGGGACAGCCCACGGCGGCGTTCTTCGCCCCACACGCCTGGATGTCCTCGACCCGGCTGTGATTGATGCGCTTCTCTGGCTCGTCGTCCATCCAGGCGTAGCCGCCCCCCGAGCCGCAGCAGCGCGATTTGGAGCCGCTTCGCTCCATCTCGATGAACTCACCGGGCGCGGTGATCGCCTTCAGGATCTCACGGGGTGCGTCGTAGACGTCGTTGTGACGTCCGAGGTAGCAGGGATCGTGATAGGTCACGGAGTCGAGCTTCTTCCGGGGCTCGAGCTTGCCCTGCTTCAGCAGATCGTCGATCAACTCACTGTGGTGCACGACCTCCAAGTCGCCGCCGTACTCCGGATACTCGTTCTTGAGAGTATTGAAGCAGTGGGGGCAGGCGGTGACGACCTTCTTGATTCCGTAATTCTTGAAGGTCTCGATGTTCTCCTTGGCGCAGACCTGATAGGTGAGCTCGCCGCCGACACGCCGGGCGGGATCCCCCGAGCACTGCTCCTCGTTGCCGAGCAGGGCGAAATCGACGCCGCCCGCCTGCATCACCTTCACCAGCGCTCGACTCGTCTCGATGTTGCGGTCGATCATTGCGCCCGAGCATCCCACCCAGAAGAGGGTGTCGGCCTCGTCGCCCCGGCCGTAGACCTTGACGTCGAGATCCTCGAACCACTCTTCGCGATCCTTGCCGCCGCCCGCGAAGGGATGCATGCGGTCGTCCATGTTCTTGAGGAAGAGCTGGGCCTCGTCGCTCATCTTCGATTCGGTCATCACGAGGTAGCGCCGCATGTCGATGATCTTCGGAACGTGTTCGATGAAGATCGGGCACTCCTGCTGGCAGGCTCCGCAGGTGCGGCAGCCCCAGAGCTCCACCTCGAGTATGGAGGGCGAGTCGCCGTCCTGGCCGTCGCCCATCAGGGCCCCGAGCAGGCCGTCCGGCACGTCCTCGTTCTTCTCCCGTGCCTGGGCGATGATCGGGCCCGAGGCGCTGAGGTTGCTGCGCATGTCCTGGATCAGCTTGCGCGGGCTGAGGGGGACGCCGCTCTCGTTGGCGGGGCACACGCTCTCGCAGCGGCCGCAGTTCACGCACGAGTCGAGGTCGAGCAGGTCCTTCCAGCTGAACTGGTCGATGCGGTTGCGACCGAGGCTGTCGAGAGCCTCTTCGTCCTCGTCGAGGAGCTTTTCGATGTCGGGGTGGCTGAGCTTCCCGCTCGGCTCGAAGTTGTGAAGGAAGACGTTCGCGATGCCGTAGAGCACGTGCTTGAACTTGCCCGACGCGAAGTAGCCGATGAAGGCGAAGGCCGTGACGGCATGGAACCACCAGAAGCCGCGATGCAGACTGGTGAGCGTCTCGCTCTCGAGGCCCTTGAGCAGCTGGGCGACCAGAAAGCCCCCGGGCGACCAGTAGGCGAGCTCGGGCTGCACCCGGATCTCGGTGACCGCCATCCTCAGCCCCTCGATCGCAAAGCCCTGGACAAAGATCAGCAGCAGCAGCGAGACCGCGATCCAGTCGTCCGCCACGGTGTGGAAGCGTGCCGGCTTCACGACGGCGCGGTACCAGAGCGCCATGCAGAGGCCGACGATGCCGAGGATTCCGAAGCTGTCGCTCAGCAGCGAGTACCCGAGATAGAAGGTGCCCTCGAGGAAGTGGATCCCGGTCCATTCTTGAATCGAGATCAGGCTCGTCGCGATCAGCATCGCGAGGAAGCCGTAGAAGATGAAGAGATGCGCGAGGCCCATGAAGGGCTCTCGCAGCTGGCGCCGCTGCCCGAAGACCTCTGCGAGAAGGAAGGCGATCCGTTCGGGAATGCGATCGAAGCGCTTCGCCGGCCCGCCCAGTCGCCACAGTTTGATGCGCTGAACGATGTTGTAGCCGAGCCAGCCGGCCGCAACGGCGAGGAAGACGTAGATCAGGCCGTGGCCGGCGATGTTCCAGTAGATTAGACGCGTGGGCTCCATCGTTCCCTTCGATCGTTTCGTCGTTCTGGATTCGCTCGAGCCCTTCCGCCCCAGCGAGCGCTGGGTCAACGATCGTCGCCGATCGCTCGAGTGTACGAGCAGGGCAGGCTACCAGCTCCGTTCTCACCCCCGCAACCAGGGAAGGGCGCGGGTGGCCGGGGGAACTATACTGGGCCGAAATTCCAACTTCTTCCGACGACGCGGCTTGCCGGGTGACTCCCGGCAGATTCATTCAATGGACCGGCGAAGTGAAAGAGATACTCGAGCAGCTCGATCAATGGACGGAGCAGGGCGAGGAGATCGCTCTCGCGACGGTCGTCGGTGTAGAAGGCTCGGCGCCGAGGCCCCCGGGAGCTCGTCTCGCCGTTACTCGTTCGGGTGCGATGGTTGGCTCGGTGAGCGGGGGCTGTGTCGAGAGCGACGTCTACGAACGAGCGGTCGCGGTGCTCGACAGCGGGAAGCCTGCACTCACGAGCTACGGGCCGGCAGAGCCCGAGAGCTTCGAGGTGGGGCTGAGCTGTGACGGTCACATCGACGTCCTGA
>CBDUYG010000576.1:0-3068 GCA_965371385.1 uncultured Myxococcales bacterium
CTCGCATTCCCTCCGAGCCCGAGCTCGCGCGCAGCTACGGGATCGGCCGACCGACCGTGCGCCAGGCGACCGGGCTCTTGATTCGCAAGGGCTACCTCGAGCGACGACGCGGCTCGGGGACCTTCGTCGTCGAGCCTCCCGAGGAGATCGACCTCCTCTCCCTCGCGGGAACCCTGGCGTCGTTCGAGGAGAAGGGCATCGCGGTCGAGACGCGGCTGTTGCAGCGGCCACGTCGCGGGCCCGTGCCCCTGGGCGCCGAGAATCCCTTCGCCGGACGCGAAGCCTACTTCTACTCGCGCCTCAGCACGGTGGACGGCAGCCCCGTCCTGCTCGAAGAGATGTACCTCGACCCCGTGCTCTTCCCGGGCCTCGGTAGGGTCGCCCTCGCGGGGCGCTCGTTATCGAGGGTCGTTGCCGAGCACTTCGGGATGCGGGTCGAAGCCGCGGATCAGAACTTTCGCCTCGCGCGCCTCGACGAGGCTCGTGCAGGCCTGCTCGGGTGCGCGCCCGGGGATCCCATTCTGCTCGTGAATCGGCGCCTCCACTTTCCCGACGCCGAGAGTGCCGTCTACGCGCAGCTCTATTGTCGAACCGACCGGCTGACCTTCTCCCAACGTCTGGTCGCCCCCTCTCCATAAGGAGTTCAGCATGCACGATCGTGGTTACTACGGTGAGTTCGGCGGGGCCTTCATCCCCGAGGTTCTCGTCGGCACCTTCGATGAGCTCGTCGAAGCATTCGAGGACGCCAGGGCGGATCCCGCCTTCTGGGATGAATATTTGGCGCTGATGTCGAGCTACTCGTGCCGCCCCACCCCCCTCACCTTCGCGGAGAACCTGACCCGTCACTTTGGCGGCGCTCGGATCTACATCAAGCGCGAAGACCTCAACCACACCGGTGCCCACAAGGCCAACAACGTGATGGGCCAGGGGCTGCTCGTGAAGCGGATGGGGAAGAGCCGGGTGATCGCCGAGACGGGCGCGGGCCAGCACGGGGTCGCGACGGCCACGATGGCGGCCCGCATGGGCTTCGACTGCACGATCTACATGGGCGAGGTCGACGTCGAGCGTCAACGCCCCAACGTCTTCTGGATGGAGCGCCTCGGAGCCGAGGTGATCGCGGTGACCGAGGGGACCCGCATCCTCAAGGACGCGATCAACGAGGCCTTCCGCGATTGGGTCACGAACATGGACGACACCCACTACGCCCTCGGGACCGCCTGCGGCCCCCACCCTTTCCCAGCGATGGTGACGTGGTTCCAGTCGATCATCGGCACGGAGGCGCGCAGCCAGGTGCTCGACATCACGGGCAGGCTCCCGAGCCGGGTCTATGCCTGCGTGGGCGGAGGCTCCAACGCGATGGGGATCTTCAGCGGCTTCATGGACGACGACGTCGAGCTCGTCGGCGTCGAGGCCGGTGGACACGGCATCGAGACTCACGAGCACGCTGCACGTCTCGCCTCTCCCGATGCCACGGTCGGGGTCGCCCAGGGGTACAAGACCTACTTCCTGCAGGATGACGACGGGCAGATGCGCGAGACCCACAGCATCGCGGCGGGCCTCGATTACGTCGGGGTGTCGCCGATCCTCTCGCACCTGCGCGACAGCGGCCGGGTGCGGTTCTCGGCCGCATCCGACCGGGAGGTGGTCGATGCCCTCTCGCTCACGATCCGCAAGGAGGGCCTGATCCCAGCCCTCGAGTCCGCCCATGCCTTCGTTCAGGCCTTCAAGGAGGCGCCGGAGCTCTCGAACGAAGACGTGATCATCATCAATCAATCGGGCCGGGGCGACAAGGATATCTTCACCGTGGCCGACGCCTTCCACGATCCCAAGTGGGAGGAGTTCATCATCCAGAAGGCCGAGGAGTACAGGAATGCTTGAGCAGAAGCTGCGAGATCTGAGGCGCGAGAACGAGATCCTGCTCATGACCCACATCGTGATCGGCTATCCGAACTTCGATGATTCGCGTCGCATCGTCGAAGCGATGGTCGATGCCGGGGTCGACCTGATGGAGCTCCAGATCCCCTTCTCCGAGCCGATCGCCGACGGCCCCGCGATCCTGCGCGCGAACCAACGCTCGCTCCAGGCGGGCTCGACGGTGGAGAAGTGCATGCGGTTCGCAGAGGAGATGACGCGCAGCTTCGACATCCCCTTCCTGTTGATGACCTACTACAACATCCTCTTCAAGTACGGTGTGTCGGAGTTCGCGAAGGCGATGTCGGATGCAGGGCTGCACGGGGCCATCGTGCCCGACATCCCGCCCGAGGAAGCCGGCGACTATCTTGCGGCGATGGAGGCCCATGAGCAGGCGCCCGTCTTCATCTACTCCCCCAATACCTCGGACGAGCGCATGAAGCTGATCGCCGAGAGCTCAAAGGGGTTCATCTATTGTGTCGCCCGCAAGGGAGTGACGGGGGCGGAGACGAACTTTTCGGATCAGCTCGAGTCCTACATCGCTCGCTGCCGGGCGGCGACGGATCTCCCCCTGGCGGTGGGATTCGGGGTCAAGGACGCGGGGGATGTCGACTTCCTGCGCGGCAAGGCCGACATCGCCGTGGTGGGCACCCAGGCGATTCGCGTCCTCGATACCCGGGGAGTGGGGGCGATCCGGGGCTATATCGAAGGGCTTCGGGGGTAACTCAGAAGCTGCGGTCGTAGTGCCAGCGCCCGGAGTGCATCGCGAGCCGGTGTCGCGCCCCCTCACGAGTGACGTCTGCGTCCTCGTATCCCGCATCCCCGTGCCACAACGCGATGGGTCCATCCTCCGTGAGACCGATGTGGGTCTCGAAGCGCTCGGGATCCACGGCTCCCGCGGCCGCGATTGCCTCCGATACGTTCGACCAGCGGGCGAGGTGGTGGAGCGTCACCCAGGTCGGAGGCGCGAGCTCGATTTCCCCCTCGTCCCGCCGGACGAAGGCCCGCTGGCTCGACATCCACGCGAACTCGTGAATCTCGCCATGGTCGATCGCGACGGAGCCTTCCGGCGCGGCGGCGAGGAAGAACCAGGTGAAGTACCGCCTCGGTGTGATCGCAGGTGGCTTCCAGTGTGAAAAGGGAACGATCTCGTTCGC
>CBDUYG010000577.1:0-3063 GCA_965371385.1 uncultured Myxococcales bacterium
GACATCCGGCGACCGGCCGAGTTCGGGCGCGGGCGTCGGATTCATCATCGTCCAGGCGCCAGGCTCTCGAGCAGGGCGCCCGTGAGAACACATCCCGAAGGACCCATCCATAGTGGAAGCCCGCGCGCCCGCAATCGAGCCCTGCCCGTCCTCTCCACTGGAGAGCACGCCGATTCGAAGGCGAGAGACGCGCCTCGCGATATCCGGCTCGGGATCGCTCTTTCGCTGCTCCTGGTCGCCACCCGAGGCGAGCCGTGTTCTCGTGCTCGTGCACGGATTTGGCGAACATTCCTTGAGATATGATCACTTCGGGGTCTGGTTCGCCCGGCGGGGCTGCGTGGTTCATGCCTACGACCTGAGGGGCCACGGCCGCTCGACCGGGCGCCGGGGCCATATCGACACCTTCGACCAGTACCTGGACGACACCTGCGCAATCCTCGAGCGGGTCCGGGGCGAACACCCGGGGCTTCGACCCACCTTGATAGGCCATAGTCTCGGGGGGCTGGTGGTTTCGTGCGTCGCGCGGGAGCGCAAGCCCGATGTCGCCAGCTTCATCACCTCAGGGGCCGCCCTGGCTCCCGCGCCGGATCTCTCGAAGCTCAAGGTCGTCATCGCGAAGCTGTTGCGCTCCGTGGCTCCCCGGCTCTCGATGGAGGTCCGGATCGATCCCCGCTCGCTTTCGTACGATCCCGAGGTCGTCCAGCGGTATCGCGACGACCCCCTGGTGCACGGCCGGATGACGAGCTCCCACGCGGTCGAGATGTTCGAAGCGATCGGGAGAACCCAGGGCGGAGGCGCCGACGTGGACCTTCCGATGCTGCTGCTCCACGGCGCCGACGATCAGCTCTGCCTCGCGGGGGGCAGCGAGGCGTTCCATCGGAGTCTGCCCGGAGCCGCCGCCGCTGAAGGGGGTGAACCATCTGTCCCGCCCAGGTGCGACTTGCGCATCTATCCCGGCATGAGGCACGAAATCTTCAACGAAAAGGGTCACGAAGAGGTATTCGAGGACCTGCTCCGCTGGGTCGTCCAGCTCGAGCGAGAGGCGAGCTGCGACCCATGACCAGGCGACTGACCCATCTCGACGAAAACGGGCACATTCACATGGTCAACGTCGGAGAGAAGGCCGTGACCCATCGTGTCTGCGTCGCACGCAGCGAGGTTCACATGGCCCCGGAAACTCTCGCGAAGATCGCCGAGGGCTCGATGCCCAAGGGAGACGTTTTCGCCACGGCCCGGCTCGCGGGAATCCAGGCCGCCAAGCGCACGGACGAGTGGATACCCCTGGCCCACCCCCTGCCTCTCGATGCCATCGAGGTCAAACTGACGCCCGGCCCCCAGGGGGATCGTGTGCTCATCGAGGCACGGGCGGAGGCTCATTGGCGAACGGGCGTAGAGATGGAGGCCATGGTGGCTGCATCGGCGGCCGGCCTGACCATCTACGATATGTGCAAGGCGATCGATCGGGGAATGAGCGTTGAAGCCACGCGCCTGATCTACAAGTCGGGCGGAAAGAGTGGGGAGTGGCGTGCGCCGCCGGACGTTCAGGAGGGCAGCGAATCGTTGTGAGCTCGAAAACTCCTGAGTCTCCAGAAGAACAGGTGGAACCAGAAGGGCCCGACCGGTATCTGTCGCCCGAGAAGAGGGAACGGATGAGCTTTCCGATGGTAGAGCGGGGCCCGGCAGCTGCCACGAGGCTGGGTCTGGAAGCGAGTGCCCGGGCCGCGTCGATCGCGGAGGATCCGGACCGCGAGTTGGTGCTTCGCTGGCAGGGCGGCGACGATTCGGCCTTCGAGGTTCTCGTCGAGCGGCATCAGAAGCGCGTCTTCCGCCTCCTGATGCGGATGCTGGGCAATCGCGAAGAGGCAGAGGACGTGGCCCAGGAGGCCTTCCTGAGTCTTCACCGTCATGGCAAGCGCTTTCGGGCCGAAGCCCGATTCTCCACCTTCGTCTACCGGGTCGCGGCCAACGCTGCGCTCAACCGTCGCCGCTCCCTCGGACGTGCGCGTGCGCGCAAGCAGAAGTATGCCGTGCACCAGGCCGCAGGAGACCATCTTCCCTATTCTCCGCGCGATCCCGAAGACGCGGCTCTCGGCAGCCAGCTCACAGGTCACGTTCGCGATGCACTTCAGACCCTCACGGCTTCTCTGCGGATGCCGGTCGTCCTCTACGACATCGAAGGTCTGTCCTACGGCGAGATCGCAGAGATCCTCGGCGTAGCGGAAGGCACGATCAAATCCAGAATCCACCGGGCCCGCAAAGCCCTGCGCGTAGAGCTGCAGGGTGTTCTGGCCTCCAAGTCTGAGGAAATCCCGACGTGAACCACTCGGATATCCAGGCACGAATGGCCGACTACCTCGATGGTGAGCTGCAGATGGGTGCGCGCGCCCTCTTCGATGCCCACCTGGACCAGTGCAGCGAGTGCAGTCGAGGTCTCGCCGACATGAGATCGACGATCAATCTGTTGCGCTCCATACCCGCCCCCGAGCCGCCGGGCGATCTCGTCAGCAACGTGATGCGGCGGATTCGCTTGGGAGAGGCCCAGCCCACCCGGGGAGAACGCTTCCTGGAGATTCTCTCCCAGATCTTCACGCCGCAGTTTGCGGTGCCCGCTACAGCGCTGGCGGCAGGTCTTGCGGTCTTTCTCATGACCTCGGATTTCTCGCTTCAGGAGGCCGGTCGCCTAGGGGCGACGGGGCCGGCTCAGGTGGCCGCAACGCCAGTGCCCTCCACGATTCTCCAGGGTCAGTCCGGCCCGAGCGCTGGAGAACCGAGCGTACGACGCTCCGATGGTTCGGGCCTGCGGGTGGTGGCAGTTCCTCCCGCTCCTCGAGGGGCCACCATTCGATCCACCGAAAACAGTCGCTCCGGCCGATATCCCGAGCGGGTCGCTGGTGGGGGTCCCCTGGGCCCGATGACTCGTCAGCCGTGGCCGAACGATGGCTTCGGTTCCCACCGGAGATTTCTGGGACCGGTCCTGGACAACTCCTCCGCTTCTGCTCGGGACGGATTCGGCACGGCGTCGACACCTGGGACGCTTCAACTGGGCGGTGGCGTCTATGCCTC
>CBDUYG010000578.1:0-3063 GCA_965371385.1 uncultured Myxococcales bacterium
GTCCCGCTCACATCTCCCACCGTGACGATGTCTCCGATGCGGATGGGGCGTTCGAGCAGGATGATCAGACCGCTGATGAAGTTGGCCACGATCTCCTGCAGACCAAAACCGATTCCGACACCCAGGGCCGCCACGAGCCACTGGATATTGCTCCAGTTGAATCCGATGCTGCCGGCCACCAAGCCGATGCCGGCGATCACGATCGCGTACCGCGTCAATGTCGCATAGGCGAGGCTGCTGCCGGGATCGGTGGTGCCACCCTGCCGCAGCAGGACCTCGAGCAGTTTCGGAAGGCTACGAGCTGCGATGTAGGAGATGAATCCGAAGAGGAGCGCCATCCCGAAATTGGCCATGGTGACCGGAACGAGCTGTTCCTCCCCGGCCACTCCTTCGAGGCGATGCCAGAGATTGATCTCCCGCAGGATCGAGAGCGCGGGGAGCACACTCGACCAGATCGCGCTCAACATCAATACGCCGACGCTCAGCAAACCGACGTTGACGAGCATTCGGGTGTCCGAATCGACGCTGGCGAGATCGAGCTCCGGATGGGCGGGAACGACCGGGTCCTCTCCCGCATCGGACGCCTGGCGTTCGCGGGCCTCGACCTCGGCCTTCCACTCCTCGAGTGCGTTGCGATACGCCACCCGTTGCCTGATGATCAGGAGCCAACGCGAGACCAGCTCGTGCACGATGACCAGACCCAGACCGAGCCAGAGCGAGATCACCAGACGACTCATCAGTGTCGTGGCCGAATAGAGATATCCCGCCAGGGCTGCCATCACGAGGCTGAGCGGGGCGGCGGCGGCCAGGATCAACCAGATCCACGACACACGCTTCGCTTCGAAGGGTGTCGAGCGGCGGAATTCCTCGAGGATGCCCCGGTCCGGCCCCAGCAAACGCGAGAGAAAGGCCATGACACCGACTGCGGCGACGATGAACGCCACACGGGCCAGCTCCCCGCCGAATTCGGAGGGTTTGCGCGCAAAGGCATCGGCGAGGACATAGACCGGAATCAAGAAGGTAACGTGGAGCTGTACGATCTGGATTCGCAGGCGGGAGACAGCCGACTCCGGCCACCCGAAATGCGCCTCGGCCAGCCCTTCTTTCACGCAGAGCAGCCGAAACGAGCTCAGGAAGAAGAGCGCAGGTGTGATTCGCAGGAATCCCTGGCCGATTGCCTTGACGGCGTCGCTCGCGTCGAAGGATTGGACCAGCTCCCAGCCCACGGCACCTGTGAGGATCGGCCAGGGCAGGCTCGCAAGAATCGTGTAACCCACTGCCTCAGCCGTATACTTGAAGCTGTCCTGTTCGGGCTTGCCGACACACTTCGCGGTCTTGCGCACCGCGCGCCTCAGGGAGCGAGTCTTGATCAACAGGGGGAGCGCGATCACGAGTGCCAGGAGGAGCAAGGGAGACCGGGTGAATCGGCTCGCGAGGATCTCCACGGCTTCGACCTGTAATCGCGGATCCAGAAGCTCGATGAGTTCGCCCGGAAGCGCCATGAAGCTCTCGACGCCCATCGTACCCTTGCTCCGCACCCAGAGGAGCCGCTGGGCGAGGAAGCCATCGAACTCTTCGATCCGCGCAACGAGCTGTCTCTCCTCGAAGTCGAGCTCGCCCAGCGCCCGAAGGAATTTACTGTTGGCGGTCGACGCCTCCTTCAGAAGCGTGCGACGACTGGCGACCAGGGTCTCCAGCGGATCGACGAGCGGCTCCCGTTCGTACTCGGGAACCTCCGTCAGAAGTTCTTCGACGTAGACACCCGGGTCCTGGGTCTCCCGGCGTTCGGTCTCGAGCTGGATATCCACCAGCCCGGTCGTGGCAATCTCGCTTTCGCGCTCCCGAGCGCGGCGTTGATAGTGCCGCTTGTCCGGCAGATCCCGGCGCTCTTCGTGAAGGATCTGCCCGAGAGCCTGACTCAGTCCGGCAACCTCGATCCGTGCGTGAGCGGTCTGGAGGCTTTCCTGAATCTCCATGCGCAGGGCGACCGCCGCGGTGATGGCGGCCTCGACGCGCTCCAGGCTGTCGGTCAGGAGCTTGAGCCGGACGGCCAGCTCCTGGTTCCTCGCAACGACCTCGGTCAAGACGGGATGATCGATCTCCTTCTCCGCGACGGCCGCGTCGGCCGCGTCGGCCGCGTCGGCAATGACCTGATCGGTCTCCCTGCGCCGTGCTTCCGTGAGACGGTCCTCGAGCTTCGTGATGCGGGTCTTCATCCGCCCTTCGGTGCGCACTGCACTCTCGCGCTCGGCCTCGAGCAGCTCCATCCGCATCGGGCGGCTCAGCAGCTCCTGATCCAACATGCGAACTTCGGCGTTTACGGCCTCCATCTGGGTCGTGATCGCCCAGCGCCGAGCCTCGCTCAGCGACGATCGTTCTTCGGGAGGCGGCGGCTGCTTGAAATCGCCGGCCAGCTTCTCACTCAGCTGCTTGGCTTCGACGAGCCGCTCCCGAATCGCGTTCGGACGGGTCGCCTCATTGGCCAGCTTTTGTTCGATCCCCCCGAGCTTCGCAGCCACTGCGGCCTGGTTGGCGCGCTCCTGCTGCAGCCGTGGCTCGATCTCTCGAGCCGCTGCGTCTTCGGGAAGATCGAGAGTGACCTCCGAAGATTCCTCTCGGGCCTTCTCGAGTTCCTCGCGAATGATGCGGGCCTCTTCCGAGGCGGTCTCGCGGGCTTGGGCCAGGGAGTCGGCTGTTGCCGAGTTGCTGCGCGCCAGCTCGATGGAACCCAGGGACTTGCGATAGAGGCCGATCAGCCGCGACTTCGTCTCGTCGTCGAGATCGGCGTCCGCCTCGACCTCTCCAATCCGATTCTCGATGAGCTGCTGGCTGACGCTACCGGCGCCACCTCCGCTCACGTCCTCGGCCGTGGCTGGGGCACTCACCAGCACGAGGCTGAAAATGGCGAGGCAGGCGAGAAGTCGGTTGTGCCGGAAGAGCGGACGCATGGGCAAGGGCGTTCTTGTTTCCCCGAATGATCGAGCCACCGATCGGCGACCACAGCGACGAAAGTTTCGCAGGATTCGAGCTCAGCTGCCAGCAACCGAACCGAGTTCGATCCAA
>CBDUYG010000579.1:0-3056 GCA_965371385.1 uncultured Myxococcales bacterium
ATCAGCTCGTCGAGACAGCCGAGGAGCGTGTGGATATCCGAGCCGTGAAGGCCCGTCGTCGGTTCATCGAGCACATAGAGGGTGTCCGAGACATCCTCGGCCAGGGCGAGCCCCAGACGCATGCGCTGATGCTCGCCGCCGGATAGGGTCGAGAGGGGCTGTCCGAGGGCGAGATAGCCCAGCCCCACTCGGGCCAGGGGCTGCAGGCTCTTCACAATATTCGCGCGGTCGTGGAAGAGTTCGAGCGCTGCATCGATGCTGAGGTCGAGTACCTGGGCGATCGAGTGGCCGCGGTACTCGATCGCCAGGACCTCGGATCGGTAGCGGACCCCGTCGCACTCCTGGCAGGGAACCTGGATATCGTCCATGAACTGCATGTCGATCACGACCTGGCCGGCCCCCTCGCACGCGTCGCAGCGGCCGCCCTTCACGTTGAAGGAGAACCAGCCGGGCCCCCAGCCCTCGGCCTTCGCCTCCCGTGTGCCGGCGAAGACCTTGCGAATGCCCTCGAAGGCCTTCGACACCGTCGCCGGATTCGAGCGTGGGCTACGGCTGGCGGGAGTCTGCTCGACGACGACGACCCGCCGCAAGGATTCTCCGCCTTCGATGGAGTCACACTCCCCGCGCTCGTTCGCCGGGGGTGGGGGCGTGCCGCCTTCTCCTCTCGGGAGCCGGGCAGCGAGATTCGCGACGATGACCGAGTGGACGAGGGTCGACTTTCCCGCGCCCGACACCCCGGTGACGGATACGAGTTGGCCGAGGGGGATCTCCACGTCGATGTTCGCCAGGTTGTTCGCTCGGGCGCCGCGTATGCGAAGAGTTCCCCTCCCGGGGCGGCGTCCCCGCGTGCCGCCCACCCGATCGATCTCGAACTCCCCTCGCAGTGCGGCGCCGGTGAGCGAGGTCGGGTGGCGGGTCACTTCGTCGACCGAGCCCGCGACGACGATCTCTCCGCCCGAGCGACCTGCCGCCGGTCCCATGTCGATGATGTGATCCGCCGCCGCCACCAGCTCGAGCGCGTGCTCCACCACGACCACCGTATTACCCTGATCGCGAATCGACTCGAGCACGCCCAGAAGGCGCGCCATATCGCGTGGATGAAGCCCAATCGACGGCTCATCGAGCACGTAGAGAACCGAGGTCAAGCTTCCGCCGAGCGCCGTGGCGAGTTGAATTCGCTGAGCCTCGCCGCCCGAGAGGGTGCGCAGGTTGCGATCCAGGGTGATGTAGCCGAGGCCCACCTCGACCGACGTTGCCAGGCGCTTTCGAAGCAGCTCGAGCAGGCGCCCTCCCCGCGCGCTCTGCTCGTCGTTCAGCTTCAGATCCCGCAGCCACTCGTGAAGCTCGGCGATCGAGCACGCACCCAGCTCGGCGATGTTGCGACCCGCCAGCCAGACCCAGCTGGATTCGGCTCGCAGCCGCGACCCTCGGCAGTCGGGGCAGCGTTCGAACTTGCGGTAGCGGGAGATCTGCACCCGGGCCTGGACGCGGTAACGCCGGTCTTCGAGCCATTCGAAGTAGCCGTGAATCCCGTACCAATCTCCGCCCTCGGCCTCGTTCCCATGGAAGACGAAGTCCTGCTGGCTCTCGGAGAGGTCACGGTAGGGCCGATCGATTGCGATTCCCTCTCCCTCGCAGGCCGCGAGGAGATCACTCTGCATCTTGCGCCCCATCGGAGTCGCGAAGGGAGCGACGGCTCCCTCCTCGAGCGTCATCCCGCCCTCCGGAACCACCCGATCGCGGTCGATCTCCGCGGTGCGGCCGAACCCCGAGCACGTCTCACAGGCACCGAGAGGGCTGTTGAAGGAGAAGAGCGCCGGCGTCGGTGTCGCGAAGACCCGCCCGCAGCCGTCGCACGCGAAGCCTTCGCGAAACTCGAATCGCTCCCCATCCTTCTCGATCACCACCAACTCGCCGCCCCCGAGACGAAACGCCGAAGCCACGGCCTCGCCGAGCCTTGCGCGATCTTCCTCCGGCTTGGGAGCCAATCGGTCGAGGAGCAGGAGCCCATCCTTCCAATGGGCCTTCAGCGCCTTGAGGGTCAGATCCTCGAGCTGGAGAACCTCCCGGTCGGCGCTCAGCAGCCGGGTATGGCCGTCGCGCAGCAGGCGATCCCTGCGTTCGCGCATGGTCTCCTTTGGCTGCGCGAGAAGCGGCGCCGCGAGCAGGATCCGCCGCCCCTCGAAGCGCTCGAGGATGCGCTCGGCGACCTGGGCCACACCGCCGGGCCGCGCGGGAAGATCGCAGTCGGGGCAGCGGGTCTGCCCCAACCTGGCAAAGAGAAGACGCAGATGATCCGAGATCTCGCTCGCGGTCCCGACCGTCGAGCGCGCGTTGCGCACGTTGTTGCGCTGCTCGATGGAGATCGCGGGCGGAAGATTCGAGATGAAGTCGACCTCGGGCCGCGGCAAGCGCTCGAGGAACTGACGCGCATAGGTCGAGAGCGACATGACGTAGCGCCGCTGGCCCTCGGCGTAGAGGGTATTGAAGGCCAGGGTCGACTTGCCCGAGCCCGAGACCCCCGTCACCACCGTGAGGGTTCCGAGGGGTAGACTACAGGTCACCCCCTTCAGATTGTGGGAGCGGGCGTTTTCGATTCGGATCTCGTCGTCGAACATGGGCCGCCGGCAGGGTGGGCAAGGTGGGCTGGGTGGGCAAGGTGAAAGATGAGACTCAGCCTTCGCCCCTTCCGATCTGGCGCCAGGCCGTGGCAGCGTAGCGCTCCTTGCCGGCCGCCTCGGCCGCGCGGGCGACACGCTCCCAACATTCGGCGTCGGGCTCGCGGTCCGTCGCTCGGGAGATCACCTGTACCGCGAAGGTATCCCCCGACTCGACCGCCTGCTCGAGGAGCTGATCGATCTGCTCCTGGGCGTCGGCCTTGACGAGGAAGTCGAGGGCCTCGTGCATGCGTCCGTCTTCGAGGTAGGCCTCGGCGATCGCAAGGGACCCGGCGGCATCCATCTCCTTGTCGATCAAGTGTCGGCGGGTGAGCGCATCGGGAATCTTGGGCTGGGCCACGTTGGGCTCCTCTTCGTCTATATCGTTCATCCATATCG
>CBDUYG010000580.1:0-3056 GCA_965371385.1 uncultured Myxococcales bacterium
GTCGCTGCGTTCGGCATGCCGTGGCCGAGCAGAGCTGGTGGGAGATCGACTTCACACTCTTCGTCCCGATTCGTTACGGGCTCGGCTTCATGCTCGGCAACCGCAGAGCCGGCCCTCTGGGCAGCGACAACGAGTTCGCGTTCGGGCACGTCGGCCTCTCGAACATCTTCACCTTTGCCGATCCCGAGAGGAAGCTCTCGGTCGCATTGCTGACGACGGGCAAGCCCATCCTCTCGCCCCATGTGATTCCGCTCTTCGGCTTCCTGAACGAACTCGGCACCGTCTTCCCGAAGATCGAGGAGGAGGAGCTCGGGTAGTAGTCTCCAGCGCGGGAGCGGGTCGGGGTTCTTCCGCAACCTGCTAGCGTATTCGCATGGCGGAAGAGGAACCGAGTCAGCGACCCGTGGGAGAGGGAGGCTCTCCAGGAGTGGCCCGGCGGAGGCTCCGCGTCGTGTACGGGGCTGCTCTTCCGGTCGCCGCTCTGCTGGCACTCGGCCATGGGGTGCAGCTCGCGGGTCTGATCGAGGCTTCGAATGCGATCTCACTGATCGCGGGGTTGCTGCTCGGCGCCCTGGCCGCCGACGGGCTCAGCGGCCTGGTCCACTGGGCCTGTGATACCTGGGGGAGCGAATCGACTCCCTGGCTGGGCCCCGGTCTGATCCACTCGTTCCGCGAGCACCACCGCGACCCCCGAGCGATGCTCGAGCATGACTGGATCGAGGTGAATGGCGAGGTGGCGGCTGCCGCCTGCGCCGGCCTCGTCGTCCTCACTCTCGCGGGGTCCGCGCTCGATCTGCGACAGTATCCCTTCGCGTATGCGTTCATCGTCTCCAGCATCGGCGTCTCGGCTCTCGCCAACCAGCTCCATCAATGGGCCCACACGATCGAGCCCCCGGGTCTCGTTCGCGTCCTCCAGCGGACGCGGTTGATCCTCACTCCCTCCCTCCACGAGCTTCATCATCAGTCGCCCCATACCACGGGCTACTGCATCTCGACCGGCTGGCTGAATCCCGCGCTCGATCGGGCCCACGTCTGGCGATCGTTCGAGAGAGGGATCGAGGCCCTCACGGGAGAGCGGCCCCGAGGAGAGGACTCGGTCGACGAAGGTCTGGATGATGGCCGGGGAGAAGACCGCGTTGACGGCGGTCGAGTCACCGGACGCATAGCGCGGAGGCATTGCCGATGAAGCTGGTGGATTGGTTGGCGGAGAATGTGATCGACGATCCGAGAGCGCTGGCCTGGTTCGACGAGGACGGCTCGGATGAGCGGATTTCGCGCGCGTTCAAGGAGCTGCTCCAGGGATATGAGATCGATCCCGGCAAGATCCTGAAGACGACCCGGATGCTCGGACCCGATGAGCGGCCGGGAATCGTCGATGTTCGTGAAATTGGATTCCACTCGATCTGTGCCCACCACTTCCTGCCCTTCTTCGGTCATGTCGATCTCGCCTACGTACCCGGAGATCGCATCCTCGGCCTGGGGAAGCTTCCCCGCCTCGTGGACGCCTACGCTCGACGGTTCCAGATCCAGGAGGACCTCGTGCGCGACATCGCGCACACGATGATGGATCACGGCCACGCCCGGGGCGTGAGGGTTCGGGCTCGCGCCCAGCATCTGTGCATGTGCAGCCGCGGTCCCTCGAGCGCCTCGTCCCTGACCCATACGGAGTACTCGCTCGGATCGCTGGCGGAGGATTCCTAGCCTGGGTTTTCGCATTCGGCCCGCGCCGCCGGCCGGAAGTCGGTTGGGCTGGGCAGGCCCCTCGCCATTGGGAGGCTCGGGCGCACTGCTCGTCATGCTCGAGCTTCTGCTCTGCGCCCAGGCGTCGGCGGGCGGCGGCGCAGACGAGTTGAGCTTTGCGCGTCACTCCGATCACGTAGCCATCCGGGATGCCGCCGCGTTGCGCGGGGTGGTCGAGACGAAGGTCCTTCGCGTCATCGATCCCTACGAGGGGCTGGAGGTCGAGTTCGAGGCATTCAACTTCGCAGCGGTCCTCGACGCAGTGTTTACGCGGAGCTGGCGCGAGGAAGAAGAGCTGCTCTTTCGCTGCCGTGACGGCTATCAGCCGACGATTCCGGTTGTACGTCTGCTCGCTCATCGCGCCTGGCTCGCCTATCGCCGAGCGGACCAGGAGAGCTTCTCGATCCGGAAGCTCGAGTCCGGCCGTGTGCGCGAGGTCGAGCTGGCTCCTTTCTACCTGGTCTGGGAGAACCTCGATGACGAGGTGATTCGACAGGACGGTGACTACGGCTGGCCCTATCAGCTGATCGGTGTCGAGTTGATCCGGGCACGCGATCGGTTTCCGAAGATGGTTCCGCCCGAGGGCTCCGGCGAGGCGGCACTTGCGGGCTTCGCGGATTTTCGCAGGCACTGCAGCCGCTGTCACGCGGTGAACGGGGAGGGCGGCGGAATCGGGCCCGAGCTCAATTCTCCGATCAATCCCGTGGAGGTTCGCGATTCCGCCTGGCTGCGGCGCTGGATCGACGACCCGAGTCGAATCCGATCCGATGCCCGCATGCCGCGCCTCAACCCCGCCCTGCCCGAGCGCGAGGCGAGCATCTCGAATCTGCTCGCCTACCTCGAGGCGATCTCCCACGCAAAGCTCGACTCGCATTCGGAGCCCACGGATGAGCGCTGAGATCGGAGTCTTCGAAGCGTTCTATGACGGCCCGGTCCAGCATCCGATCCTGCTCTGGGGCTGCGCTGCACTGGGGACCTGGATCGCACTTACGAGGCGGAATCTGGATCCGAGCATGCGGCGCTATTGCGCCGGACTGGCGCTCCTCTCCGGGATGGACGCCTGGCTCACCACGACCGACGTCATCGGAGTCGGCCCCCTGCCCGAATCACTCGAGATCGTCGTACCGCTCTTCTTCGTCCTGATGGGTGATCTTCGATTTCTGCTTCTCGTTACGTGTGCCACGCCGAAGGGCGCTCTCGCCCTTCGGGCCAGGCCGGCTCTCATCGCGATCGGTGCAACGCTGATCGTGCCGATCCTCTCTCAGCTGGGCTTGCGGCTGCTGCCCGAGTCCGTGCAGAGCGCGCGGGCGATGTTC
>CBDUYG010000581.1:0-3053 GCA_965371385.1 uncultured Myxococcales bacterium
AGTACCTCGATCGTGATCCTCTCGACGGACCCGGTGTCGATCGAGCAGGAGATCGGTTCCCTCGATGTCTACTCGGAAATCAACGAGACAAACACCATCGAGGTCAGCAAGAAGGGGACGCTGAAAAATGTCTACGCTACCGGAGAGCTGAACATCGAATGTGGGGATTCTGAGTTCGTTGCATGGCTCGATGGCGCTGTCGAGTTCAAGTACAAGGAGCTGAGTGACGGCGAGGAGAATTGCGTCAACTCGGTGACGTTCACCAAGCCCCACGGCATAGTGGACGAAGATGGAGCGATCATCGGAGCGGGATCGACGGCCAAAGCGAAGAAGCGCACCCTGGCCTTCTCGATCGATCTTCCCACGGAGCCGGTCGACTGATCCGATCGGATCGTATGAGTTGGAACGACGAAGGGCCCGGACAGCAAAGCTGCCCGGGCCCTTTCGACTTCGGGGGCTCCTGACCCAACGGCTGGCTACTCGAGTTCCCCGGTCCGGCTCCTACCTGGCCGGCTCCTCATCTTCGTCGGATTCGACGTAGCCCAGGCTTCGCAACAGATCGATCTCACTCGGTTCCAACGGGACGAGAGGATCGCTGCGATCATCGACGAACTTCCTGCGCGAGCCATCCTTGGGGACGGTGCGGAGTGTGACTTCGAAATCCCGCCGGTAGCTCAGGAGGTCGGCGATTGCCGCGCCGGCCTCCAGCGCCAGGGCCGCCTCGCATTCCGGGCTTCCCGCGTGTTCTCCGGGGTCCTCCCGGGTGGTGGATTCGTACCAACCCAGGGCCTGCTCGGCACTCCACGACGACTCCTGCTCGTTCCTTGATCCCCCCAGCCCGAGGAAGTCGAATAGCCCGCCGCCTTTCTGGTCCGTCGTCCTCTGCTCGTCCTTCTGCGTCGCTTCGTCCTGGTCTGCGATCCGGCTAGAACCCACGGGAAGCAGCCAGCGCGCCGTACAACGCCGGCCGTGGACGGCAATCTGCCAGGTCGAGTTCTCCCGGCTCTTATGGGAGGTGATCGGAGGGGCCTCGTCGATCTGGAGGCCGGAAGCGACCGACCTCAGGTTACGGCTGGAGGTATGCGGGACGTCGTTCTCCAATCCGGCCTCGCCGAGGAGCGTCGTGTAGATGTCCACCAGGGCCACGGGAACCGGAGAGCGATGCCCGCGAAGAGAATCCGCCGTTCCCGACCGGAACTTCACGACCATCGGGATCCAGGATTCGGGATCGTTGACGCTATCGCTGTGACGCATCCAGCGACCTTCCTCTCCGAACGATTCCCCGTGATCGGCGGTGATTACGATCGTTGCCGACTCATAGAGGCCGCGGTCACGAAGGCCGCGCAGCAGGCGCCCGACCTCCTGGTCCACGGTCGCGATCTCGCCGTCGTAGCGGCCAAGGTATTGCGATCGGTACTCCAGCCCCGGGATCCGCTGGTACTCGGGCAGTCCTCCCTTCTCGGGCACGGGCCCCTCGTCGGGCCGATCGAATTGCCTGGCTCGAGATGCGTCTGGGGTATAGGGGCCATGCGGCTCGATCAGGTGAACGAAGAGAAAGGTATTGGGCCCCTTGTCCTCGAGCCACTGCAGAGCTGAGTCGATCGTCTGCTCGGCGCCTCTTTCGAAGTTCTCGCGAAACGGCTCTTCTCGCGTGAGAGCGTCGTCGTAGACATCGAAGCCCTGGTCGAAGCCACTGAAGGAGTGCACCATGACGAAGCTGCTGGTGAAGGCGCCTGTACTGTATCCCGCCGCCGAGAACTGGTCGGCCAGGGTCTGGTGGTGTGTTGGCAGGAGCCAGTAGAGATCCTCGACGCCATGTCGGTGGGGCTCCAGTCCAGTGAGCATCGAGGCTATCGACGGACTCGTTTCGGTCTTGGGGGAGAACGCACGCTCGAAGACAACACCCTCCTCGGCGAGTCTGCAGATCTCGTTCGCGGTCGGGTAGCCGTAACCATAACAAGGAAGATGATCGGCCCTCAGGGTATCGATCACGATCAAGACCGTAGGGCCCGGCGCCGGTGCAGCGGCGCTTGCCTCACCGACTGCCAGGGATGGATGGGCGGTCATCACGGTACAGATGGCGAAGGCCATTACCAGCGCGATCAGCGAATACGCGGCCACCCCTGGAATCGGCGAAGGGGTCGTCGGTTCTGTGCCGGATGGCGACTGCGAATCGACGATGGTCCCTCTCCCCTGCCGGAATTTGAATATCACGACTCCCCCCCCTCTCCGGATCAGCCGGGGCCGGGATCCGATCGGATCCCATGTGCCGAAGACGAGGCCCCAAGCGGCTGACTACTCGAGGCTCTCGCTCAGCGCCTTGGCACGTGCTCTCACCGCGGGATCCTCGTGTTCGAGCAGGTCCTCGACCTGGGGAATGATGGAACGATCTCCCTCATCTTCTAGCGCCTCCATGGAGGCGACGACGACCCGGCTGTTCTCGTCCTGAAGTCCGTCGAGGGCTGCGTTGATGGCCTCATGGCTGCCATCGCCGGCGAGCAGGTCCATGGCCGCGATCCGGACCGCTGGATCGTCCGATTCGGTCGCGAGCCGGATCGCATTCCATACCCCGTCGCCGTCGGTGTCGAGCATCGAGACCTCCTCGGGACTGAGAGCGTAGAGCTCATTGGGATCGAGGAGTTCCGGGTCGTCTCCGATCCCGAAGAGAGAGCGCTTCCTGTCAGCGATCTCGCGGAAGCGAGAAGTGCTCGTCTCCTCGCCGAGCACCTCGTCGCCGAGTACCTCCTCACCCGAGGAGACGCCGTAGCGGATTGGCTCCCGATCATCGTTCTCGCTGGTGGATTCGCGAATCACGACAGTCTCACCTGCGGCGATCCGCCGCATCATCTCTTGGACCTCCGGGTCGGCGCTGTCGCCGGCTCGCTGGATCTCACGAATTTTTTCTTGAATTCGCGCTTGCGCCTCGCTCCGGGGCGGCGTCGATGGGGCCCAGGAGCTGGACGCTGCGCGCGGGCTGCCTTCACTCGTTACGGCGAGTGAGAGCTTGCGCACTCGATGGCCCTTGCTCGATGGGAGCTCGCCGAGCTCGATGC
>CBDUYG010000582.1:0-3038 GCA_965371385.1 uncultured Myxococcales bacterium
GCGGTGGGGCTCGTCTCCTCGAGGGTCGCGAGGTCGAAGTCGGCGCTCTTGACTCGTTGGCGCTTGGCGGGTGTGAAGTCGAGATGCACCGTCCCCAGATTGGCGGGCTCGAGCAGGAAGTCGATCTTCCCGGCGCGGTCCTTGATGAGCTGATACTCCCGGCTGCGTATGAATTTGTGGATCTTGATCCGCTTGCCGTAGACGGTCTTCTTCTTGTCGCGGTAGACGACCACGAACTCCTCGCCCTTCTCCGGGTCGAAGACCGCGCAGTAGATGAGCTTGCCGCTGAAGAAGATCTTGTCGACCGGAGGCATCACGCGATAGGTCCCGTCGCTCGAGATCGCGAGTACGAGCTCGAACTCGCTCACGGTCATGCGGTACATCTCTCCGCGCACGGCCGAGCCGAAGAAGCCGGTATCGCGGTCGTAGCTGAGCTTTACGTTCTGGCGCGCGACGGCCTTCTTGTCGACGGCCTCGATGCGGGTGATGTGGGTGCGGCGCGGGAAGTCGGCGCCGTACTTCTCGATCAGGCCCTCGAGGTACTGGATCGTCGTCTTCTTCATCTGCTTGATCCTGGCGTTGAGCTTCTTGATCGCAGCGACGATGTCGTCGATCTCCTTGCGGTTCTTCTCGATGTCGTAGACCGAGATGCGCCGGATCCTCACCTCGAGCAGGCGCTTCACGTCGTCGTCCACCATCGGACGCACGAAGAGCCTCTTGAACTGGGCCATCCCCTTCATCACGGCGCTCTTCACCGCCGCCTCGGTCTTCGCGGTCTCGATCTTCTTGTAGACCCGTTTCTCGACGAAGATCTGCTCGAGGGTGAGCCAGTGCTGACGGTCGATCAGCTGATCGCGTTCGTACTCGAGCTCGGCCTTGAGCTGATCCTTCAGCCGCTCGGTGAGGTACTGGAGGATCTCGCTGACGCAGAGGGAGACGGGCTTGCGTCCGCGGATCACGTTGAGGTTCGAGGAGACCGAGACGCTGCAATCCGTGTAGGCGTAGAGCTGGGGGATGATCTCCTTCGGGTGGACGCCGCGCGCCAGGGTGATCTCGATCTCGACCTTGTCCGTCGTGAAGTCGTTGATCGAGGCGACCTTCACGCGCCCCTTCTGGGCCGCGGCCTCGATCGAAGCGATCAGGCTTTCGGTGGTCGTGCCATAGGGAAGCTCCTCGATCACGACGTGCTTCGGATCCCGCACCTTGATGCGCGCCCGCGCCTCCACCTTGCCACGACCGTCGTCGTAGGCCTCCACATCCATCAGGCCGCCCTGGGGAAAGTCGGGGAAGAGCTCGATCGATTTTCCGTTCACCAGATCGATCTGCGCCTCCCACATCTCCGGCAGGTTGTGGGGCAGCACCTTGGTCGACATCCCGACCGCGATCCCCTCGGTTCCGAGCATCAACACCACCGGGAGCTTCGACGGCAGGAAGACGGGCTCTTCGTTGCGGCCGTCGTAGCTGGGCACGAACTCGGTGAGGGGCTTGAAGAAGAGGGTCTCGAGGGCCAGGGGAGTGAGGCGGCATTCGATGTAACGGGGCGCCGCTGCCGGGTGACCGGTGAGCACGTTGCCGAAGTTGCCCTGGGTGTCGATGAAGTAGTTCTTGTTCGCCAGTACCACCAGGGCGTCGCCGATCGAGGCGTCGCCGTGCGGGTGGAGCTTCATCGTCTCGCCGATCACGCTCGCGACCTTGTGATAGCGGCCGTCGTTCATGCTGAACAGAGTGTGGAGCAGGCGCCGCTGCACGGGCTTGAGCCCGTCGCGGATGTCGGGGATCGCGCGATCGAGGATGAAGTAGCTGGCGTAATCCACGAAGTGTTCGTGCATCAGGTCTTCGAGTTGAGCCATGGATCCCTTCTCTGCCCGAGCGCTTCAGCGAAGAACGTCACTCGAGAGCATCGTCCAGGTAGATCACCCAAATACAGGGCTGAGCGTATCAGCCCGCTCGAGCCGCCTCGAGGGCGAGGTTCTCGATGATGAAGTTCTTGCGTTCGGGGGTGTTCTTGCCCATGAAGAAGTCGAGCACCTTCGAGACCTCTCCGATGTTGCGAACGCTGATCGGGACGAGGCGGATCCCCTCCCCGATGAACTGCCCGAACTCCTTCGGGCTGATCTCCCCGAGCCCCTTGAAGCGCGTCACCTCGAAGCCGCGGATCTCCTTCATCGCGACGTCCCGCTCCTTCTCGGTATAGCAGTAGCGGGAATCCTTTTTGTTGCGAACCCGGAAGAGGGGCGTCTCCAGAATGTAGAGGTGGCCCTTGAGGACCAGATCTTCGAAGTAGCGCAGGAAGAAGGTGATGAGGAGATTGCGGATGTGCATGCCGTCCACGTCGGCATCGGTGGCGAGGATGACCTTGTTGTAACGCAGCCCCTCGATGCCATCCTCGATGCCGAGGGCGCGCATGATGTTGTAGAGCTCCTCGTTCTTGTAGATCGCGTCCTTCTTGAGGCCGTGGCAGTTGAGGGGCTTGCCCTTGAGTGAGAAGATCGCCTGGGTGTAGACGTCCCGGGACGGCACCATGACACCTCCGGCAGAGTCACCTTCGGCCAGGAAGATCGACGTGTCGTCTCGTCGTTTGCCCTTCGCATCGTTGTAGTGGAACTTGCAGTCGATCAGCTTGGGGATCCGGATCGCGACCTTCTTGGCGCGATCCCGGGCGTCCTTCTTGATCGATGCCAGCTCCTTCCGGATCTTCTCGTTCATCGCGATCTTCTGCAGCAGCATCGCGGCCTCGTCGGAATGCTGATGCAGCCACAGAACCACCTGCTTCTTGACGGCGGGCACGAGCCAGGTCCGCACCTCGGTGGACCCCAGCTTGTTCTTCGTCTGGCTCTCGAAGACCGGATCCTGGAGCTTGATCGAGACGGCGGCGATCATGCCCTCGCGCACGTCCTCACCGGCGAAGTTCTTCTTGGCGAACTCGTTGACGCCCTTCAGCAGGCCCTCGCGAAAGGCGCTCTGGTGGGTGCCTCCGTCGTTGGTGTACTGGCCGTTGACGAAGGAGAAGTAGCTCTCGCCGTAGTTGTTCGTGTGGG
>CBDUYG010000583.1:0-3036 GCA_965371385.1 uncultured Myxococcales bacterium
GAGGCTTCGCTGCGCAGGTCGATTTCGTCGCGCAGCAGGATGCACGCGACCTCCGCTACCTCCTCGAGGGTCTTGCCCCGCTCTCGGCTCAGCTCGACGGCGCGATTCAGCCGCTCGTCGCGCTCGACGGAATGCCCGAGCAGGCGCTCGAGACGCGGCGCCACGCCCTCGACCAGGTCATCGATCGGCTCCTGCTTGATGTGCTGCTGGTTGACCCAGAGCAGCTTGTCGGGATCCGCTTGTGCGCTGGCGCGTCCCACTCCATCGAGATCGAAGAGGTCGATGATCTGCTGGCGGCTGAAGAGCTCTTGATCTCCACTGGACCAGCCGATGCGCACCAGCCAGTTCCGCAGTCCGTCGGGCAGGTAGCCCTGCTTGCGGAACTCTTCGATTGAGACGGGATCCCGGCGTTTCGAGAGCTTCTTGCCCGATTTGCCGACGATCAGGGGAACGTGGGCGAAGAGCGGGGGCTTCACTCCCAGGGCCTGGTAGACGGCGATCTGGAAGGGGGTGTTGGGCAGGTGGTCCGCGCCCCGGATCACGTGGCTGATCTGCATGTCCATGTCGTCGACGACCACGGTCAAATGAAAGAGGGGGTCGCCGTCGCTGCGGCGGATGATCTTGTCGCCGATCTCGACCGGGTCCTGGCCGCTCGGGCCGTAGACCAGGTCGTCCCAGCCGAGCTGGGCGTCGGGATCGAGGCGCAGGCGCACGGTGTGCTCGCCGCAGTCCTCGCCGTAGTCCTTGTCGCGGCAGAGTTCGTCGTAGGTCCACTTGCCCCCGGCCGCGAGGGTCGCCTCCTTGCGCGCCTCGAGCTCTTCCCGGGTGCAGATGCAGCGGTACGCCTTGCCGCGCTCGAGCAGCAGCTCGATGATCTCGCGGTGCCGGTCCGCGTACTCGCTCTGGCGAAAGGGCCCCTCGTCCCAGTCGAGGCCGAGCCAGCGCATCCCTTCGATCACGGCCTCCTCGGACTCGAGGGTCGAGCGCTCCCGGTCCGTATCCTCGATCCGCAGGACGAACTTGCCGCCGTGATGGCGGGCGAAGGCCCAGTTGTAGAGGGCGGTCCGGGCGCTGCCGAGGTGCAGGAACCCCGTGGGGCTGGGAGCGAATCGAGTGCGGATTTCCGACATGGCGGCCGAGCATAACGCAGCCAGGAGCCCGGGCGGCAGAGGGGGCACGCATCCGGTCGCAGAGACTCGCAGGTCGGCCGGCCAGCGTGAGCTCAATTTGGATGCTGTTCCTCTTCCCCCTTTCCGGCCCGCCCGGGGCGACGTCCCGAGCTCTGCCGCCGGTGCGATAGATTGATCCAATCTATTGATTTTGCTTATTTTTCCTCTATTTTGCCGACTTCGCAGCCGACCTCGGCGCGAATCGACCCGAGAAACCGAGCCACCGGGTGGGGTGTCCCTGGATGTCCATGAATCTGTTCCTGGATCGCATCACCACGACGCCGACGAAGCTCAGCTTCGAGGCCTCGGCCTGCTGGTGGCGGGATCGCGTGGCCGGCGCCCGAGAGCTCGATTACGAGGTCAGTGAGCCGTTTCGCTTCGAACTCTCGGCTCACTGGATGGGGGAGAAGGTCGATCTCGAGGGAAGTGTGCGGGGATGCCTGGATCTGGAATGCAGTCGCTGCCTGGCGCGCTATCGTCACGCGCTTCGCGACGACTTCCGGCTGATCCTGGAGAAAGCCGGGTCGCGCGTTCCACCGGATCCCGAAGGCGTCGAGAGTCTCGCCCGCGATGGTCTCTGCCTCACGGACGAGATCGAGATGGGCTGGTACCGGGGCAATGTGATCGTCCTGGACGGATTTCTGGGGGAGGTGATTTCGGCAGCGATGCCGCTCCACCCCCTGTGCAGTGAGGATTGTATCGGCCTCTGTCCCGAGTGCGGCGTCAGCCGTGCGAATGGGGATTGTGGCTGCATCATCGAAGAGAGCCCGGCGCCCGAGCCGAACAGACCCTTCGCGGTGCTCGCGAAGCTACGGGACGGCGAGGCTGGAGGAAAATAGCAATGGCAGTACCCAAGCAACGGACATCCAAGGCGAAGAAGAACAAGCGGCGCAGCCACGACGCGCTGAAGCCGCCGGGCCTGAGCGCGTGCCCGGATTGTGGCTCGCCCCGGCAGCCCCACCGCGTCTGTTCCAACTGCGGCAAGTATCGCGGACGCACGATCATCGAGACGGACGAGGAGTAGCCCTCCGGTGCTCGCGCTGCTCTTTCCGGGTCAGGGATCCCAGGAGGTCGGGATGGGTCGCGATGCCTTCGAGGCATCGGCGGCGGCCCGCGCCGTATTCGAGTCGGCGGACGAGGCTCTCGGATTCTCGCTCACGAAGCTGATCTTCGAGGGGCCCGACGACGAGCTGCGCCGAACCGAGGTGCAGCAGCCCGCGATCCTCACGACCAGCATCGCGCTGCTGCGGGCGCTGGAGGAGCGCGTCCCGGTCGATCCCGATTTCGTCGCGGGCCACAGCCTGGGCGAGTACACGGCCCTGGTGGCCGCCGGCGCCTTGCCCTTCGAGGAGGCGGTGCCCCTGGTGCACTCGCGGGGTCGCTACATGCAGGAGGCCGTGCCCGAAGGGCTGGGCTCGATGGCGGCGATCATGGGCGGCAGCCTCGAGGGCATCCGCGAGGCCTGCGAGTTCGCAAGCGGCAAGCTCGACCAGGTGGTTGCGCCCGCCAATCTCAACTCTTCCCGGCAGATCGTGATCGCCGGGCACAAGGAGGCGGTCGAGCTCGCGTGCGAAAAGGCGCTGGAGCTCGGCGCGAAGCGGGCCGTGCCCCTGGCGGTGTCGGCGCCCTTCCATTGCTCGCTGATGGAGTCGGCCGCGGCAAAGCTGGCGCTCGATCTCGATGGGGTCCACTTCAGCGACGCGAGTCCCCCCGTCATCTCCAACGTCGAAGCCACTCCCAATGCTTCCGCGGATCGCATCCCCGGATTGCTGCGGAGTCAGGTGACTTCGCCCGTACGATTTACCGACATGGTGGCGAGGCTTTCCGAGCTGGGAGTCGATCGTTATCTCGAGGTGGGGCCGGGGCG
>CBDUYG010000584.1:0-3033 GCA_965371385.1 uncultured Myxococcales bacterium
AAGCTCGACGAGACTCTCGAGGTTCTCGCCGCGTACGTGGCGCGCATGCGCTCGAACCTCGATTCGAAGCCGACGGGTACGATTCACTGAGGGTCCCGGCCCGTGCCGGTCGCGTGCGTTTGCCGCAGCCACATCCCATGGGCCCGTCTCCCGGTCGGCCTTTGGTCACGACTTCCCGGTTGTTGTAGGCTCGCGCCACCCGGTCCCCGGCGGCTCGTTTGTCGGCTCTTCTTCCCATGCTCTCACTCGCATTCGCGAGTGGGATCCTGCTCGCCGATGGCGGCTGGGCTTCGAGCGCGAGTGCTCGCGCAGCCGCGCTCTGCTTCCTGGCTCTGGGCTCGCTCCCCCGCCTCTCACCACACTGGCGCGCCTGTTTCGCGTTACTGCTCGCCGCCGCCTCGGGTGTCGTCGCGATGTCGTGGCGACTGGAGTCTGCGGCACCGCACGAGCCTTTCGCGACCGGAAATCGAATCATCGAGGGGTGGATCTGCCATCTGCGGGTCGAAGAGAGCTGGTTCGAGGCGGACTTGTGCCGCGCTGCGGGGGTGGACGGGGAGGCAGAGCCGGTTCCCCGGCGAATCCGCATCAGCCAGGACATCGAAGCGCCGGCCAGCCACCGGCTCGAACCCTGGCTGCCGGGGCAGAGGGTCCGCGCTCGATTGAGGCTGCGCGGCCTGATCGCGTCCGGCAATCCCGGAGTTCGCGATCGATCCCGGGACCTCGCGCGCCAGGGAATCGGAGCTCGAGCGTCGCTGATCGACCCTCGGCTGAGCGTGCGCCTCTCCGAGCGGGATCACCCTTTCCAGCCCTACCTCTCCGCCGGGTGGCGCAGGATTGCCGCGGTGCGGAGCGAGACCGGCATGCGACTCTCGAGCGGGGATGGGGGCGGGGAGCTGCTGCGCGCTCTCGCCCTCGGAGACCGCAGCGCCCTCAGCTCGGAGCAGAGGGAGGCCTTCGCGCATCTCGGGATCGCTCATCTGCTGGCGGTCTCGGGCCTTCACGTCATGCTGGTCGCAGGCCTCGGCTTCGGGATCTCGAACCGGGTGCTCCGGCGCATCGATCCGATCGCCCGGCGCTACGACGTACGCAAGCTCTCGTTTCTGGCCGCTCTCGTCCTGGCCGGCGTCTACGGCGTCATGGCAGGTTGGGGAGTACCCGTTCGCCGCGCGTTCTTCTTCCTTGCCATCGCGGGGCTCGCGCTGGCTTCCGGTCGCAGCCCGAGTGCCGGCCAGATCCTGGGCCTCGCGGCTCTTCCGCTCATGATCGCGGAGCCGGCCCTCATCTTCGATCTCTCCGCGCAGCTCTCGTTTCTGGCCAGTGCTGCTCTGATGCTGGCCCGGCCCGCCGACGACGGGCAGACCACCGGTATCCTGGCATCGGCCTCAGGGTTGCTTCGCACCTCCGCGACCGCGATCGCCGTCACCGCTCCGCTACTGGCTTTGTACGGAATCGGCGGCGGGGCCTGGGGGCTACTCAGCAATCTCGTCCTGATCCCGTGGACGGGACTCGTTCTGCTCCCTTGCGCGATCGTCTCGGCGATCGGGGTCTGGCTTCCCGAGCTTCCCCTCGCTTCCCCCACCTTGGGAGTCTGTTCGGGTCTCGCGCACTGGACGCTCGAGATCATCGACCTCTCGGCGTCGATTCTGCCGGCGAAGGCGCCCGGGCCTGGACCGCACTGGCTTGCGATCCTACTTGCAGCGGTGATCGCGACGGCCGGCCTCTTCATGCGTTCGACCCCGCGTCGTGTCGCGATCGCGATGGCGGTCTCTTCCCTTCTCTCACTCGCTCCTCGCTCGCAGATCCGTCCGGAGCCGCCTCGCGTCGTGAGCTTCGACGTCGGTCAGGGCGATGCGACCCTGATCCAGGGCAGGAAGGCATCCGTGCTCGTGGACGCGGGTCGTGCTCTCGAAGGCTCCTTCGACCAGGGGCGTCGAATCGTGGTGCCGGGGCTGGCGGCGCTGGGAGTCGAGCGGCTCGATCTGCTGGCGGTGAGCCATGCTGATCTCGACCATCGGGGAGGTGTGCCCGCGGTGCTGCGGAGCTTTCCCGTGACGGAGATCTGGCTGCCTCATGGCGGAGCCTCGGACCCCGATTTCTCCGAGATCCTCGAGCTGGCTCGCAGCCTCGATGTCCGAGTGCGGGAGCGGGGCCTGGGAGACCCCAGCCTCGAAATCGGGGATCTGCGCGTTACTCCGCTCTGGCCTCCCAGGTCAACCGAGGTGGGAAGTCGACGGAATTCGCGCAACGACAATTCCCTCGTGCTGGGAGTCGAGATCATGAGCGGGGAGGGCCCCTCCCGGCGCATCCTGCTCACGGGTGATGTCGGAGTGCCGACCGAGTGGGAGCTGCTCGCATCCGGACAGGATCTGGGCGCCGACATTCTCAAGGTCGCGCACCATGGCAGCCGCAACTCTTCGTCGCGTGCGTTCCTGGAGGCTGTGAGGCCCTCGTTGGCCCTCGTATCGGCTCCTTGTCGGGGGCGGGGTGGACTTCCGAGCCTCGCCGCACTCGAACGAATCGAAGAAATCGGAACAAAAGTGTGGTGGACTGGCTACAATGGGGCGATCCTGGTCGGGCTGGGAGGACCGAGCCAGGCACACGAAGTTCGCGGCGGAGCCACGGGCCGATCCTGCAGGCGGCACTGAGGGGCTCTCACACGGATCCTCGGCGTCCTGGGGCAAGAAGTTGCTCACTCGGGATGGGTTGCCTGCCGATACGTGAGGCCGGCAACGTGGCGGTCTGGGGAGACAGGCGAGCTGGATCCAGCCGCGAGCTGCTGAGGGTGGGCGCAGCTGTGAGTCGCTGCGAGAAGGAGTATGAAGTGAGACCTCTCGATTGCGTAAGGCCCGCCGCGAAGACGATTTTTCTGGTTCTAGGACTCTGCGCCGGCCTGGCCACCGTCTCCCACTCCGCGACTCTGCTGCTCGACTTCGACACCGAGCCCAATGGCGATGTGATGCCATTGGGAACGATCGACGACGCTCCGATCAATGATCTCTTCGACTATGTGGGAGTGACGTTCAGCTTCGAAGT
>CBDUYG010000585.1:0-3031 GCA_965371385.1 uncultured Myxococcales bacterium
CCGCCGAGAGAATGCCGAGATCACACTCGACGCGAACCCAGCCCGTGCTCATGGGTGGTCCGCCATTTCCGTCACCGTCGAGCCGCTCCCAACCTCCCGTCCTGCACGCACTGAAGAGATGCTCTCCGCCCCGCTCATCGACATAGCCGATCGAGGAGACCACAGCGTCCGAGTTCTCGGGATCGTCCGAGTTGGGCTCCCGGCCCTGGTCCCTCGCTACCAGTCGCATGTTGTAGGAGTGGCTCCATCCGTGCCCCATCGGAAGCCCCGACTCTCCCGCCTCGCTCGGGCCCGAGTTGTAGGTGCGGGTAAAGACGAAGTCGAGGCCCTTGCCCCTCACGATCAGGTCGGTTTCATCGAGGTACATATTTCCGGTCACAGTGCTGATGGGGTCGGCCGTGGACGGGGTGCGGATGACGTCGTTGTTCGCGACTGCGACCAGCGACTTGTCGTTCAGGACTTCGTTGTTGAAAACGGCGCCGTCCGAGAGGAGAAGGGCCTCCTCGCCGTTGACGTATCCACCGCCCGCGCCAAAGAAGTCGTTCGCGATCTTGAACGAGAGCAGCCCGAGATCGTCATCGAAGAGGGTGCGCCTGACGTAGACCTGGAAGCGAAAGAAGGGACCCGATGTCTTGTGGGACGGAACGAGGTACTCCACTCGCTGCGTGCCTCCGCTGCTGTCGGGGATGAGCGAAACCTCGTCACGAATCAGGGCCACGAATTCGCGGCTGTGCTGATCCAGCTGCTCTGGGGTCGCTCTGGGAAACTCGCGATAGGCATAGCCTGTCGCAGAAAAGAGCAGGTTCTCGTCGAAGTAGGTCAGGTAGTCCTCGAGCATGTTGCTCGCAACGTCCTCGTCGAAGCATTCCTCGAGCGCTGCGAGCGCTCCTTCGCCGAACTGGGTGACTCCGTGGCAGTCGGTCCAGGTGAAGAAGATCCCAGCGCCGATGTAGCCGATCATGACGTCTTCCAGACCGTCGTAGAGCTCGAGGAACCAGTCGATACCGGTCTGATCGCTGTCGTCCCACTGGGTTTCGAAAGCCGAGCGCTGCAGGTCGGGAGTCGTCGGGGCGACCTCCTCCTTGAGCACCACGAATCCGGCCGTCCCCGTCGTGGTTCTCCAGGTCCAGATCTTCCGGCCGAAGAGGTCGTGTTGCAGAGGGATGAATCCGGCTGGAGCCTCTGTGCCGAAGCCCATTGGCTCGTAGATGGAAGTCAGGGTGGAGCCGGCCGCCGTCGCGAGTGGATTCAGGAGCACACGACCATCCCCGATCGCGCGCTGAACTCCGCTCGTCGTCGAGAGAGCGTCGTACCCCGTGAGCTCCTGCCACACCTCGTGCTCGAGCGACGAGCCCGCGGTGCCGAGCAGCTCGAATTGATGATTGGAGTAGCTCGCCGGCGAATCGATGCGCCAGCTCCCGTTGAACGTGACTCCCTTCATGTCGATCAGAAGACCGCCGGGGAGCAGCGAGAAGGCCGTTCCATCTTGGATCTCGACTTCGTAGACGGTGCTGACGACACCGAGGAATCCCGCCAGGGGAGTCACGACGTGGTTGAGCTCTCCAAGCCGTTCGGCGGCATCACGCAGCCGGGTGTAGTAGAGCCCCTGGGCGACGTAGAGAAGCCCTCCAGTGAGGGCGTCCTGGGCGCCGTAGTGTTCGAGCAGCGGCGTATCACCGGCGTCCGCGATGGCGTTCCGGTTCTCGTCGACGAAGACCGTCCGAGAGGCATCCTCGACGAGGGGGTACTGCTCGTGCGCAGCAAGCAGCTCCGAGGTCGCGCGATGCACCTGGGACCAGTTGGAAGTCTCCCCGCCCGTGGCGATCAGGAAGTGTCCTCCGACCTGGAGATTCGGATAGACGGCCTCGACGAGGTAGTCGTCGTCACCCGGCAGGGTACCGGGAGGGCCGTCCATCTCGAGTGTGAGCGTGAAGGGGAACCCCACGTCCACCACCTCTCCCCCTATGATGAGAGTGCCGGCAATCAAGGGAACCCAGATCTCCTCCCCTCCGAGTCGCAGGACCATGCGATTCGGATTCCCCACCTCGTAGTTGAATAGGAGACGCTTGGTGCTCAATTCCGCCAGGGGTATATCGGGCGCGCCGGCGAAGTTGACGGATTCCCCGAAGCGGATCTGCATCCGAAGGTATTTCCCCCAGCCGGGGCTCGAGATTCCGTCGTGCTCGGATACGGACGTGTAGGTCGTGACACTGCCCGGTACGACGGCGAATGGCAGCGACGCCGGCAGAAGTCCATCATCGACTCTTTCCGTGGACCCGAAGGGCACGACGTCTGCGAGCGACTTGCCCGGATGCTGACCGCGCAGATACGCCAGGATCTGCTCCTCGTAGATCTCGACCGGATTCTTGTCACGACGCACGATCCCGTCCGTCACGACGTATCCCTCGTCCAGTGCGTTGTAGTAGGCGTCGTAGTCGAAGGGAACGGCATCGTGGATGTCGATGACCTCGGCCGGATCCCTCACTTCCCGAAGTTTGAAGGAGGGATCGAGATCGACCCAGGCACAGTCCGGCGCATCGACGCTGCAGTCGAAGGACGCCGCGGGCCCGGCTCCGCGATAGTGATCCTGAGCAACGCGAGCCTGCACCCAGACATGCTCCAGCTCGAGATGACTCCGATCGGGCGCAATCGAGACCGACTGAATGCCCTGATCGTCGAGAATACTCGCCGCCAGATCGAGATTGGCGACTCCCAGCCAACGCACGGCGTCCTGCGCCGCCACCCGGATCCGCCCCTTGGCGTAGCGGGACGGCACGCCCTGGGATCTCAGCATGGCGACCAGGAGTGAGGCCAGGTCCACGTCGTTGCCCCGGCGCCCGAGAAAGGCATTGAGCGAGCTGCTGCGAGCGCCGTGGTAGGGAGCGAAGTGCGTCTCGTTGCGGACGAACTCGTAGATCGCAACCGGCGACGAGAGCTCGTTCGCCTTGTCGAGGAGCCCTTGCTCCTCGGGCAGCCACCAGATCACCTCCGGTTCGGACTCCGCCAGGGTGGCGGGATCGACCTGCGCCCT
>CBDUYG010000586.1:0-3029 GCA_965371385.1 uncultured Myxococcales bacterium
CCACGCCTGATGTCGGCCTCGAGAAGCTTCTGCGACTGCCCGACTCCTACAAGGCACACTCTGCGTCGAAGAGGGGAGTGGGAAAAGAGGAGTGGCAGTCGCGCTTCCAGAAGGTTCGGGACGATCGCTCGGAGGCGGAGGAGGCTCTCGAAAAGGCTCAGATCGAGCTCGACGGGATGGCGAAGGGGAAGAGTGATTGGTCGATGTCCGCAATCGGGGGAGCCGCGTCGGAGACTTCACCGGTGAGCTACCGGCTACGCCAGGAGATCCGCCGCCAGAACAGCGCGATCGAGCAGGCCGACCGTCAGCTCAGGGACCTCGGCATCGAGGCCGACCTCGCCGGCGTGCCTCAGGAGTGGCGTGACTGAGGCATCTTGCCCTGGTCGAGTCCTCCCAGGCCCTCTTCCCCCACCTGCAACGCTTCGTTGCCCCATTTCTTGTCGGCATCCGATTGGCAGGGAAGGGCAGCCCGGCTACTCTGGCGCGCGCTGGTGGAGTCCATCCGGGCCTACGCCGCAAAGGAGCGAGGCCGACCCATGGACCCGACGAACGACGATCATGAGACCCGGGACGAGACCCAGAGCCAGGTGCAAGGCGTCGACTACGAGCCCAAGGGCGTCGTCGATCTCGTCTCGGTGCTTTACGTGGTCTGCGGGATTCCGTGCATGATCCTCTTCTTCGTCGTTCTCTTCGGCCTCGTCGGGGCCTGCGACTCCCAGGGCATCTACATCCCGGCCTGACCTCCTGCCCCGAGGGGCAATTGCAATCATCGATTCGCCTCTTCCACCCGTTCCACCGACGCACCCGCGGCCTGGCGAAACGAAGAACGCAGGCTTGCCGCAACGCGTGGGCATTCCCGCCCTCGTCGGCTGGGTGATCTCAACTCGCAACGGGCGCCCGCCGATAAGCCCCAGGTCATGCGAAACGAGATCGCCTCCTGCATCACGGTCGGATTCTTCCTCGGGCTGGGGATGACCTGGAGCGTCGGCTGCGCCGGCGTACGGGCGACGCCCGAGCTCTACGACTACTTTGCGATGCCGGCAAGGGACGATGCCTGGAGCCCCAAGATCGCCGGCTGGCAGCGCCGCGAGAAGGCCGACGACGGATCGTTCTTCATCCCGGCAGCCGAGGTCGAGGATGCCGGACCGAGCGAGTCCGGCAGGAACCTCGACGTCGCAGAGCCCCCGGCGGCTGCGGAGAAGGCCGGCTCCGATGTCACCGAATTCCTCCCGGATGACGGGCTGCGTGGCAAGTACTTCGACTTCAGAGCCGAGCGACGGCGATCCATGGCACGAGACCTCGCCGCCTGGATTCAGAGCCAGGCTCGTGCCCACTACATCGCCGACGGTCCCCTCGATCATTGGGCGACCCTGGAGGAGACCCTGCGCAGCAACGGCGACGATTGCGACGGGCTCGAGCTCCTCGTCTACCACGCGCTGAGGGACCTCGGGTTTGGTGAGACCGAGGTCTACCGATCGATCGTCTACCGACCCTCCGACGGTCAACACCACATGGTCACGCTCTGGTTCGAGGATCGAAACGATCCCTGGGTGATCGACCCGACGGGTGCGATGACCCGGGGCATGCCGCGGATGTCCGACATGCCCGATTGGGTTCCGATCAAGGTATTCGGGGAGGCGGAGGAGTACACCGTGCGGACCAGTCCGCTCGTGCTCGAGCGCGCGCGGACCCTGGCCAGTCATCCCTGATCGATTCTCCGAGCTTCGCTTCGGCCCCGCAGCCCTGCCGTCGCCTTGCCAGCCGAAACTGATCTCCACCCTCCCCCTGCGATCGATCGCCGGCGTTCGGCATGGTAATGTGACGGACCATCGTGGTGCCAGGGGGGAGTGGGAGCATGCAGCTCCATGTTCATCGACAGCCTGCGCGGCTCGTCGCTCGCCGATTTCGAGCTCTTGCGACGTTGGGGCTCGGCGTTGGTCTCGTCTTGTCGTCCATCGTGGCGGCTGGGCCTGGAGCGGCCGGGTCTTCGGATCGCTTCGACGCCGTCATCATCGACGCCGGTCACGGCGGCAAGGACGAGGGCGCCAAGGGTGGGCACGGTCTGCTCGAGAAGAACCTCGTGCTCGACGTCTCCAAGCGCCTGGCCCTCAGGCTTCGCAGGCGCGGCCTCGAGGTTCACCTCACGCGCAGCGATGATACCTTCGTGCCCCTCGAAGAGCGTACCGCTCGCGCCAACGATGCTCGCGGTGATCTCTTCATCTCGATCCACGCCAACTCCGCACACAGTGATCAGCCGCGAGGGATCGAGACCTACTTCGTCTCTCTCGAGGCCAGTGACGCAAGTGCCAGGCGGGTCGCCGAGATCGAGAACCGGGCGCTCGGGCGGGGCGCGGCGGCGGCCGTCGCCGCGGACCCTTTCGTTGCGCTCCTCGGAGACATGATCGCGACCGACCACATGGACGACTCCAGCGCCTTCGCCAAGCTCGCCCAGGCCGAGTTGCGGGATGTTGGCAAGGTGCCCTCGCGTGGCGTCAAGCAGGCGCCCTTCGTCGTGCTCATGGGCGTTCAGATGCCCGCGGCACTGATCGAGATCGGCTTCATGAGCAACTCTCGCGATGTGGGTGAACTCTCGACCGATGCCTATCGCGACCAGATCAGCGAGGCTCTCGCGCGGGCGGTATTCGCCTTTCAGAAGCGTTACGATGCGCGTCGCGGGATCGCGGCCAGCTACTGAATCGGACCGTCACTCCGCTTTCAACAAATCGATTTCGATCATGCGAATCCTCCATCGATCGAGCGAAGGGGTAGACGAGGTGTTTGGACGATGAGACGTGACGGGCGTCGCCTGGATCAGCTGCGGTCGGTCGAGCTGCTCTGCGATTTCACGCAGAACCCACTGGCCTCTGTGCTTTGCTCGATGGGAAATACGCGCGTGCTGTGTACGGTCTGCGAGGAGAACTCGGTGCCCCGCTGGCTCCGGGGCAGCGGCGACGGTTGGATCACCGCCGAGTATTCGATGCTTCCGGGCTCCACGGATCGCCGCTCCGAGCGCGAGTCGGCCCGCGGCA
>CBDUYG010000587.1:0-3028 GCA_965371385.1 uncultured Myxococcales bacterium
GCAAAGCTGGGATCGCGATGTTCGGAGACATCGAGGTGAATGCGTGCGATGCCCCTGCGATCGAGCTCGGGTCCCGAATCCACTACGACGAGGCCCGCGATCCGCTCTGGGTGCCGGCCCGCGTAACGCATCGCTACCCGACCACCGAGGGAGTGCCCGACGAGCACGAAGCGATCGAAGCCCAGCCCATCGACCACGGCCTCCAGATCCGCGACGTGGTTCTCGTACTCGTAGCGCGCCTCGGGGTCCCAGTCCGACTCCCCGTGCCCGCGCAGATCCAGAGCGTAGAGCTGGTAGTGGGGGGCGACTGTCGGCGCGAAATCGTCCCAGATATGGGCCTCGTTGCCGAACCCGTGGATCAGGAGCATGGGGACGCCCTCCTGGCTCCAGCGAAGCAGTCGCAGCTCGAGCCCGTCGGAGCCCGGACGTCGTATGGATTCAGGAGTCATCGAGGCCGATTCTAACGGATCCCGTTCGCCGTCTGCGCTATGTTGATCTCTCCTTTCCCACCGTCCTCAGCGGAGCTTCGGTGCGGCCCTCGGGCCTCCCTGCCCCACAGAGCTCGCCGCCCGTGGGGAGCTGGCCAACGTCGGCCCGTCATGGCTCAGCCTGACGTGCGCGAGCCGACCTGCCCGAGGCACGAGCCGACGCGGCAGCACGAGATCATGAGAGGCAGGTGGTGGGCGATAGAGAGATCTGAAACGGATTGGAACGGTTAGGAACGGATAGGAAGGAGAAGACATGCCCCAGACCGAAACCACACCCGAGCTCGTCGAAGCCGTTTATGTCAATCTCACGCGCAATCTCGAGATCGTGCGCGAGCGCCTCGGAAGACCCCTCACCTACGCGGAGAAGGTCCTCCTCGGCCACCTCGACGACGCCAAAGCCCAGGAGCTCGATCCCGGCGAGAGCTACCTGCTGCTGCGCCCGGACCGCGTCGCTCTCCAGGATGCGACGGCCCAGATGGCGCTCCTGCAGTTCATGCAGGCCGGCAAGCTCGCGACCTCGGTACCTTCGACCGTTCACTGCGACCACCTGATCGCCGCTCACCGGGGCGCCGAGAGCGACCTCGCCGAGGCGCGCACCAGCAACGGGGAGGTCTACGCCTTCTTGAAGAGCTGCTCGGCTCGCTACGGCCTGGGCTTCTGGGGCCCGGGCGCAGGCATCATCCACCAGGTCGTGCTCGAGAAGTACGCCTTCCCCGGCGGCATGATGCTCGGCACCGACTCCCATACCCCCAACGCCGGCGGCCTCGGCATGTTCGCGTGCGGGGTCGGGGGCGCGGACGCGGTCGATGTGATGGCGGGATTCCCCTGGGAGGTCCTCTACCCGAACCTCGTTGGGGTGCGGCTGACCGGTGAGCTGAGCGGCTGGACCGCGCCCAAGGACGTGATCCTGCGCGTCCTCGATGAGCTCACGGTGAAGGGCGGGACGAATCGCGTCGTGCAGTACATCGGCCCGGGAGCGGAGTCGATCAGCTGCACCGGCAAGGCGACGATCACGAACATGGGGGCGGAGCTCGGGGCCACGACCTCGATCTTCCCCTACGACGCCCGCATGGCGACCTACTTGAATTCGACCGAGCGATCCGGGCTGGTGGCCCTCGCCGAGGCGAACGCCGAGCTGCTGCGCGACGATCCCGAGGTCGAGGCCGATCCCGGCTCCTACTTCGACGTGCTGGTGGAGATCGATCTCTCGACCCTCGAGCCCTACATCGTGGGTCCCCACACCCCCGACCTGGCGCGCCCGGTCTCACGCATGAAGGCCGACGTCCAGGCGCAGGGGTACTCGCCGCGCCTCACGTCGGGGCTGATCGGAAGCTGCACCAACTCCTCCTACGAAGACATGTCCCGGGCGGCCGATGTGGCTCGCCAGGCATCCGCCCACGGCGCGAAGACAAAGACCCAGCTCTGGTGCACGCCGGGCTCGGAGCAGATTCACGCCACGATCAAGCGCGACGGGCAGATGGAGGATCTCGAGCGGATCGGCGCCACCGTGCTCGCCAATGCGTGCGGCCCCTGCATCGGTCAGTGGAATCGGGACGACGTCGAGAAGGGCGAGGACAACTCGATCATCTCCTCCTACAATCGCAACTTCCCGAAGCGCAACGACGGCAACCCCCAGACGCTCTCCTTCATCGGGAGCCCCGAGATCGTGGTCGCCTATACGCTCGCAGGCACCCTCGAATTCAACCCCCTGGCGGACCCGATTCCGCTCGAGGGAGGCGGGAGCTTCACCCTGGAGCCGCCCGCACGGGCGCCCGAGGTTCCCGAGCACGGCTTCGTGATCTCCCACGAGGGCTATATCGCCCCTCCCGAGTCGGGTGACGCCATCGACGTCGTGGTGGCTCCGGACAGCGAGCGCCTTCAGCTCCTCACTCCCTTCCCCAAGTGGGACGGCAAGGACTTCGACGATCTCCCGATCCTTCTCAAGGCCAGCGGGAAGTGCACCACCGACCACATCTCGATGGCGGGCCCCTGGCTGCGCTTTCGCGGTCACCTCGACAACATCAGCGACAACATGTTCATCGGAGCCATCAACGCATACACGGGCGACCCGGGGACGGGGCTCGACGTGCTCTCCGGTGAAGCGGGGGTTTCGTATCCCACGATCGCCCGCCACTACAAGGCCGAGGGCCTGCGCTGGGTGGTGGTCGGGGACGAGAACTACGGGGAGGGGAGCAGCCGCGAGCACGCGGCGATGTGCCCCCGGCACCTCGGCGCCGCGGCCGTAATCGTGCGGAGCTTCGCGCGCATCCACGAGTCGAATCTCAAGAAGCAGGGCGTGCTGGCCCTCACCTTCGCGGATCCCGGGGACTACGAGAAGGTGCAGGAGCGCGATCACATCAGCATCCACGGTCTCGCCGGGATCAAGCCCGATACACCGCTCGAGGTGTCACTCCACCACGAAGGCGGGGGTGAGGATCGCTTCGAGGTGGAGCACACCCTCAACGATGAGCAGATCGCGTGGTTCAAGGCCGGCTCGGCGCTGAACCTCTTGCGCGAGCAGAGCTGAGGAAGAGCGCCGC
>CBDUYG010000588.1:0-3016 GCA_965371385.1 uncultured Myxococcales bacterium
TCGACGGGGCAGCTCTTGTGGTGGGCGCCCATCTGCTCGAGAGCGCCGGCGGTGTCGGCATCCGAGCCGATCGTCAGCTCGACATCGGGGAAGAGCCGGGCCCCGATGGCTGGAGCGATGCAGATCAATCCGATCGGCTTGCCCGCGGTCGCAGTTTCACGCAGCAGCCGCTCGACTCCGGGGTCCACACTGCAGTCGGGGCCCTCGACTGCGAACGAGGAGAGGTTCTTGGCGGCGCCATAGCCTCCGGGCAGGATCACCGCATCGAAATCGGCGGCCCGAGCGAGAGCCACGTCGCGAATCTCGCCTCGTGCGATGCGCGCCGACTCGGTGAGGACGTTACGCGACTCTCCACTCACGGCCTCACCGCTGCGGTGGTCCACGACGTCGAGCTGGTCCTTGTCCGGGGCGAAGCATTCGACTTCGGCGCCGGCGCGATCCAGCGCCAGCAGGGTGAGGACGCTCTCTTGAATCTCCGCGCCGTCGAGGTAGCCACACCCGGAGAGCACCACTGCCACTCTGGTCATCTTCACTTCCCCCTGTCCCTGTTCGGGTACCTGGTTGATTCGCAATCGTAGCCGGAACCTTCGAACCGGCTTCACTCCTTTCAGCGTCCGGACGCTTCATTGGAACCGTCTCGCCGCCTCGAAGTATAGGCCGTGCGCGGCCTGTGGGTCGAGGCCGTGCGCTAGCGCGCCGCTCACGAGGATCTGAAATCGATTCGATCGACCCGGTTGACAGATCGAAGTCGGGATCCACGTATCAGCGCATCCAGCTCAGGTAGGCTCGGTGAGCCCAGCCGTAGCTGAGCACTGGCCCGGTCGCCGAAGGCAGGTTCATCCGTTTGGTCTGATGGTCGCAGGGATGGACGGTTGGATGGCCTGATGGACGGAAGGGCGAGAGGAGAGAAGAGGAGGCATCGAGATGGCGAGCGACGCTCCGTCGAGCGCTGTGGTTCCGACACGTTATTGGCACCGCTTGGAGGATGACGATCGCGTCCAGTGCGATGTGTGCCCGCGTGCCTGCCAACTCAAGGAAGGGCAACGAGGTCTCTGCTTCGTTCGGGCTCGGGAGAACGACGAGATCGTCCTCACGAGCTATGGCCGATCGAGCGGATATTGTGTCGATCCGATCGAGAAGAAGCCCCTCCACCACTTCCTCCCGGGCACCCCCGTGCTCTCGTTCGGGACCGCGGGATGCAACCTCACCTGCTCGTTCTGTCAGAACTGGGACATCAGCAAGTCGCGGGAGCTCGATACCCTGGCCGACGAGGCGCCTCCGGAACGGATCGCCCGGGCGGCCGAGCAGCTCGGTTGCCGCAGCGTGGCCTACACCTACAACGATCCCGTCATCTTCCTCGAGTATGCGGTGGACGTGGCCCAGGCGTGCAAGGAGCGGGGAATCAAGAGTGTGGCCGTAACGGCCGGTTACATCTGCGACGAGCCGCGGCGGGAGCTCTTCTCCCATATGGACGCGGTGAACGTCGACCTCAAGGCCTTCAGCGAAGACTTCTATTTCGACCTCTGCAGCGGCGCCCTCCAGCCCGTGCTCGACACGCTGCTCTATTTGAAGCACGAAACCGACGTCTGGCTCGAAGTCACGACCCTGCTGATCCCCGGCCGGAACGACTCGAGGGAAGAGCTCGAAGAGGCCAGCCGTTGGATGTCCGAGAAGCTCGGGACGGACGTCCCCTGGCACTTCTCCGCCTTCCACCCGGATTACAAGATGCGCGAGACCCCCCAGACCTCGATCGATATCCTCGATCGTGCGCGCGAGATCGCCCTCGCCCACGGCATGCGCTACGTCTACACGGGCAACGTCCGCGACGAGCGGGGCGGAAGCACCTGGTGCACGGGCTGCGGCGAGCTGCTCATCGGACGCGACTGGTACGTGTTGACCGCCTGGAAGCTCGACGCAAAGGGCTGCTGTGCGAGCTGCGGCGAGCCCTGCGCCGGAGTCTTCGAGCCCTCGCCGGGTAGCTGGGGATCGCGCCGCATGCCGGTGAGGCTGGCGGATTTCCGCTAGCGGGCTGCCGGCTCCCGATCGGGCGCGCGATTCGCGCGAGCCTGGACCCCGGGGCTCATGCCGAAGATGGGATGGGAGTTCGACTTGGCGATCGGAGCCCTCTGCGGCAGGCGCGTGCTCGAGGTTGGCGACGAGTCGGGCATGTACTGCGGAAAGCTGCTCGCGGATCTCGGAGCTGAGGTGGTGCGAATCGAGCCGCCGGGAGGCGACCCCGCGCGGTCGTTTCCGCCGCTCGCGCTGGGCGAGCAAGGCGAGGGCCAGAGCCTCTCCTTCCTCTATCTCAATACGAACAAGCGCTCTCTCGTTCTAGACCTCGAAACGAACGAGGGCGCGGAGTCCTTCCGGCGCCTCGCGGCCGGGGCCGACATGGTGATCGAGAGCCTCGCTCCGGGCGTGATGGATGCCTTCGGGCTCGGCCGCGAAGCGCTGCGAGGCCCCAGCCCCGGCCTCGTCTACACCTCGATCAGCGGCTTCGGCCGGACGGGACCGCATCGCTCCCATGCGGCGAGCGACCTCGTGGTGAGCGCGATGGCGGGGGGCATGGTGGCAACGGGCGAGGCGGAGGACCCCCCGGTCGTCCTTGCCGGAAGCCAGGCTCACGTCATGGCCTCGACTTGCGCGGCCGCCGCGAGCCTGATCGCCCTGCGGCATCGCGATCGTACCGGCCGCGGCCAGTGGATCGACATCTCTTGCCAGGAGGTGATGGCCGCCGTGACCCACATCTGTGGTATCGGCAAATACCTCGACGATGGAATCGTGCCGAAGCGCAACGGCACGGGCCTCTTCGCCTCGGTGCCGTCGGGCGCCTACGCGTGCCGGGATGGCTTCGTCTACCTCATGGTCAACCGGCCTCTGCATTGGAAGGCGCTGGCCGAGTGGATTCATGAGCGGACGGGCAACGAGGAGGTGCTCGACCCGATGTTCGAGGGTCCGTCTTCGGTGCGCATCGAGTATCGTGAGCTGCTCGACATCTTCATCTCGGACCTGACGG
>CBDUYG010000589.1:0-3009 GCA_965371385.1 uncultured Myxococcales bacterium
AGGAGAGAGCATGCCCTGGTTCGACCCCCTGGCTCTGACGCTGACACTCGTGGGTCTCACGGCTGCGGCCGTCGTCTCGCGACGCTACCAGATCGGGTCGTCGGGACTGTGGATGATGGCCTGGGCACTTCTGGCCGGCGCCGGACTCATGATCCTGATACCGACTGGGCTCCCCGGCGCCGGCGCGATCGGGACCATCGTCGTGAGTTCGTTCCCCGTGCTGATCTTCGCCGGCGCGTTTCGCTACGCGGAGCGACCGGTTCCGCGCGGGCTCATCGTGGGCGGCGCGGTGTTCTGCCTCGTGCGAGGCGTGCTGGTCGGGCTCGGGCTGTCGACGCAGCAGCTCCTCCTATCCCTCGCTGTGAGCCCGCTGCTCCTCGTGGCGGCGGCGATTGTGATTCTTCCCCGTACGATTGCGCTAGGTGGCGTGCTGCAGCGGATCCTGCCTCTCGGGCTCGTTACGCTCGCGGGGCTGGAGGCCTTCGATGCTCTCACTGGCTTGATGGCGCTGGAGCTGTGGAGTCCCATCAGTGCCTGGCTGGCGCTCGGGATTCCCGTTGCGCTCTTCCAGCTCGCGGCCAACATCGAGCTGACGATCCTATCCCTCGATCAGACCCGTGGCGAGCGCGACAAGAACGCGGCCGCCCTCGCCGAAACGGTCGAGCAGCTCCTCGAGACCCAGGGGCAGATGGAGCAGCGGATCCAGGATCGAACGGTCGAGCTTCGCGCCGAAGTCGCCGAGCGCCTGCGTATCGAGGAGGAGCTGCGGATCAGCGAAGAGCGCTACCGGTGTGCATCCGAGCTTGCCTCCGACTACATGATCGAGGCGCGATTCAGTGTTGATCACGTGCTGCGCATCGAGTGGATGACGGGCGCCTTCTCGCGCATCTCGGGTTACGGGGAAGAGGAGGCGATGAAGCTGGATTGGATCGTCGCGCTCATGCATCCTGATGATCTCGAGAGTGTAGCCCTCAGCCTGCGCTCGGTACTCGACGGCAACGAAGAGGAGATCGAGTTCAGGATCATCACCCGGGAGGGGGAGCATCGCTGGGTTCGAACTCGCACGGTCGCGATCCGCGACGACGCAACGGGTGAGTTGATCATCTACAGCGCGGGGCACGACGTGACCGACGAGCGTGCCGCCGCAGACCAGCACCGCAAGCTGCTCGACCGGGTGCGCGAGGCCCAGAAGCTCGAGAGCCTGGGTGCTCTGGCCGGGGGAGTCGCTCACGACTTCAACAATCTGTTGAGCGTGATTCTCGGCAATGCTTCGATCCTGGCAAGCGAGATCCCGAAGGACTCTCCTCTCCATTCGCGCGCAGAGCGCATCCAGAAATCGTCGCGCATGGCCGCCGAGCTCACGAACCAGATGCTCACCTACGCGGGCAGCGCGCCCCGGATGACCGGCATGCTCGATCTCACCCGGCTGGTCGAGGAGATGACCACGCTCCTCGACTCGGGCGACGTCCGCATCGCGACCGAGCTCGAAGAAGGGTTGCCTCGGATCAGCGGCGGCGCGGCTCAGATTCGACAGGTGGTGCTCAACCTCGTCACGAACGCCTCGGAGGCGCTCGCCGAGGGCGGGGGTGAGGTGCGGCTGCGCACGGGAGTCATGCACGCCGATGCCGAATACCTATCCGACGTACGTGTGTCGGAGAACTTGAAGGCAGGCGAGTTCGTCTACCTCGAGGTGTCGGACACGGGGGCCGGGATGGATGAGGAGACCCTGGCCCGGCTCTTCGATCCCTTCTTCTCGACCAAGCTCTCGGGGCGTGGGCTCGGGCTGGCGGTCGTGCAGGGCATCGTGCGATCTCACGCGGGCGGAATCAAGGTCGAGAGCCGCGAGGGAGAGGGGACGACCTTCCGGGTGCTCTTTCCCGTCGGCTCGAAGGACTCGGCGGAGGGCGTCGACTCGATGGCGGAATCCGAGCCGAAATCCCTCCTTGGGCCGGTGACGAGTGAAGGCATACTCGAATCGGGATCGACCGCATCCGCGACAACCCCAGGTGGCACGATCCTCGTGATCGATGACGAGGAGCCCGTGCGTGAGCTGGCAGAGATCATCCTGACGGCGGCAGGGTTCCACGTGCTCCTGGCCGAGGGCGGAGAGGAGGGGCTCGAGCTCTACGCCAAGAACGTGGAGCAGATCGCTCTCGTGCTCCTCGATCTCACAATGCCCGGGACGAGCGGCGAGGAGGTGCTCAGCGAGCTTCGCAAGTGCAAGCGCAACGTCCCGGTCCTGATCGCCAGCGGATACACCCATGAGATTGCGGCGAAGCGCACCGGGCCGCTCGAGCGGACCGACTTCATCCAGAAGCCCTACGAGCCCGAGGACCTCATCGAGTCTGTGCTACGCATGCTGACGGACTGAGTGATGGCCAGCGGTCCTGAGCCCGAGCCCCGCCGGAGACTGCGAAGAGGGCGCTCATAGAGAGGATGCCCCTTGAGCAACTCCATCGTCACCAAACCCAGCCCCAGCGTGAGCGAAGCGATCCATACCCGCCGTTCGGTTCGCGACTTCCTCCCCGACCCCGTCTCGGAGGAAACGGTGCGCGAGATCCTGAGCATCGCATCGCGTGCTGCATCGGGGGGCAACCTCCAGCCATGGAAGGTCTACGTGCTGGCAGGAGAGGCACGAGACGAGCTCGTCCGGAGAGTCAGCGAGCGAATGGCCGAGAAGCCCTTCGGAGACGGCCCCGAGTACGCGATCTATCCCCCCGACCTCACCGACCCCTACAAGGCCCGCCGCAGCCGTATCGCGCACATGATGTACGACCTCGTCGACATCGAGCGAAGCGACCGCGAGGCCCGGGTGAGGCAGATGAACAAGAACTTCGAGTTCTTTGGCGCGCCGGTGGGGATGTTCATCACGGTCGATCGGCAGATGGGGCCTCCGCAGTTCTCGGATCTGGGGATCTTTCTCGAGAACATCATGCTGCTCGCCCGGGAGCGGGGGCTGCATACGTGTCCCCAGGAGGCCTGGTCGATGTGGGGAGGGACGATCCGCGA
>CBDUYG010000590.1:0-3007 GCA_965371385.1 uncultured Myxococcales bacterium
ATGGCTCAGTACGAGCAGCTTCCGATTGGAGGCGCGGGCAGCGACGTCGAGTTCGTGCCGGCACGGCTGGTGCGCTGGACCCTGGACCTCGCCTCCGGGACGCTCAAGCAAGAGGCTCTGGACGACCGCATGCTCGAGTTCCCGCGGCTCGACGAGCGCCGCGCCGGACTCTCGTATCGCTATGGCTACGCGGCCGGGGCGGGGCGGGTCGAGTCGAGCCTGCCGCTGCTCGGGACGAATGCCGTGCTCCGCTACGACGTGACTACCGGTGCCTGCGATTCCCATGAACTCGGCGTCAGCAGCGCCTCGGGTGAGCCCATCTTCGTGCCTCGCAGCGAGAGTGCGGCCGAGGGGGAGGGCTTCCTGCTCTCGGTCGTCTACCGAGCCGAGACCGACCGCAGTGAGCTGCTCATCCTCGACGCCGAGAACGTGAGTGGAGCGCCCCTCGCCACAGTGCTCCTCCCGCACCGCGTGCCCGGAGGCTTCCACGGCAACTGGCGCCCCGCGCAATGACGGCCGCGACGAGAGGCGACGCCTCGTGGCGGAGCGACCTGGAGCGGCGGGCGTATCGTGCGCTGAATGCCGTCGTGGGTCCTTCCATCCAGCGAGGGGTCGGTTCTCCCTGCATTGCTCCCTGGGGTCTGGTCGTCCTGGAGCACACCGGGAGACGGACGGGACGCCAGTATCGATCTCCGCTGCTGGCGATGCGCGTGGGCCGCAAGGTGGTGGTGACCACCTACCGGTCAGAGCGTTCGAACTGGATCCGGGATCTGGAGGTCCGACCGCGAACCCACCTCTGGATGAACGGAGAGAGGAGGCCGGTTCGCGCGCACGTCCTCGACTCGAGCCGAGGCCACGAGCCGGGCGGGCCGGTCGACCGTGTCGCAGGGCCATTCCGCCCTGCTCTCCGCGCGATGATTGCCGCGGGCTTCGCCGTATCCGTGCTCGAGCCCGCGTAGCGATCCGCCGCGGCGAGACCGCCTGCTCTTTGCAACAACGAATACCCTCGTCATTCCGGCTACCATATTCCGAATCCAGTTTCGGGAGGGGAGTCATGAGTGCTCGAAAGAAGCAGGCGGTCCGGAAGAAGAAGGCGGCCAGGAAGAGTCGGTCCCCTCGGCCGAAGGCAGCTGCGGCGAAGAAGAAGCCCGGAGGCTCGGAGGCTCGTAAATCCGCACGCCAGACCCAACCTTCGCTACTCCCGAGCCCCTTCGGACTCGCGCGCTCGGCTGCGACTTCCGTCACCGATCGCCTCGTCGAGCTTGTCGAGCAGGCCGCTGCGAGCACCGTGCGGTACGCCCTCGACAGCGGGGGCCGAGAAATCGCGAGCTGGCTGCCCGAGTCGGACGAGCTTTGGCACCAGGCCGGCACCTACCTGCGAGATCTGCGTGAGGTAGCGGGCCTCACCATCGATGAGCTCGCGGATGCGGTGGAGCTGGAGGAGGCCTCTTTGCTCGAGAAGGTCGAGGCGGGCACTTCGACTCTCTCCTTCGAACTCATCCTGAGACTGGCGGCCGTGCTGGCCCGCCATGACCCGGTGCCCTTCATCTCCCGCATGGTCCGTACCTACAACCCGGTGGTCTGGCAGCTGCTGGAAGACTGGGGAATCGGCCGCCTACCCCAGCAGCTCGAACGCGAGCGGAAGTTCGGCAACATCATGCGCGGGCACGACGCCGCTCGGGATCTGTCCGACGAGGACTTCGACCAGGTTCTCAGCTTCACCAGAGCCGCTTTCGAGATGGCCCTACACCTCGCAGCTCGGTCATCGGACGAAGATTGACGATTCATTGAGGAGATGCTCTCCCATGCCCAAGATCACCTTCCTCGGCGCCGGAAGCACCGTCTTCGCCAAGAACGTGCTCGGCGATGCGATGCTGCAGCCCAGCCTCCAGGAAGCCGAGATCGCGCTCTACGACATCGATTCACAGCGGCTCGAAGACTCGAAACATCTGATGGAAGCGATCAACCGGAACTGCAACAAGGGGCGCGCCCGGATCAGTGCACACCTGGGAGTCGGCAGCCGAAAGGACGCTCTACGGGGTGCGAGCTACGTCGTGAACGCGATCCAGGTCGGCGGCTACGAGCCCTGCACAGTGACCGATTTCGAGATTCCGAAAAAGTACGGCCTCGATCAAACCATCGCTGACACCCTGGGTATCGGCGGAATCTTTCGCGCACTGCGCACCCTTCCCGTGGTTCTCGGCATGGCGCGCGAGATGGAAGAGGTGTGCCCGGACGCGTGGTTCCTCAACTACACCAACCCGATGTGCATGGTGACCGCCGGGATCCTGATGGGGTCGAGCGTCCGAACCGTGGGGCTCTGCCACAGCGTCCAGGAATGCGTCCCCGGTCTGCTCGGTCGGCTCGGGCTCGCGGAAAAGTTCCCGCCGCACGAAACGCGTTGGGAAATCGCAGGCATCAACCACCAATCGTGGCTCACGAGCTTGACGTTCGAGGGGCGTGACATCTACCCGGAGATCAAGTCGGTGGCCCGCGAGATCCTCGATCGGATCCGGGCTCGGGGCAACCGCGAGTGGGAGCGCGAGCTGGGGGCACGCGTCGGCGCCGGCGAGGACGATGCCTGCTTCCTTCTCGCCCTGCGCGCGTGGAAGGCCTTCCAGGAGGGTCGGATCAGCGAAGACGAGGCGCGCGACGCGGCCGTTTCCGGAGACTGCATCCGCCTCGAGTTGATGCTGCGCCTCGGCTTCTACCTCACCGAGTCGAGCGAGCACACCGCCGAATACACGCCCTGGTTCATCAAGTCGCACAAGCCCGAGCTGATCGACCGCTATTTCGTGCCCCTGGATGAGTACCCACGCCGCTGCCGCTTGCAGATCGCCGGATGGGAAGGCCTGCGGAAGCTCATCGTCGAGGACCCCAGCATCGAGCATCACCGCTCGTCCGAGTTCGGCGCCTACATCATGAACGCGATGGAGACCGACGAGCCATACTGGATCGCCGGCAATGTGATGAACGACGATCTCATCAGCAACCTCCCCCGCAAGGC
>CBDUYG010000591.1:0-3006 GCA_965371385.1 uncultured Myxococcales bacterium
AGCTCTCGTCCTCGTAGGGGAGATCGTCCATCGAGGCCTGCAGCGTCGTGATGCGATCGGCGAGCCGAGCGGTCTTCGCGCTCTCGTCGACCTGCTCGAGGAAGGGAGCCAGAAGATCGACCGCGCTGACCTCGCCGCCGGTTTCCGCGGCGAGGACGAGGCTCTGACGGCCCGGGCCGCAGCCGAGGTCGAGGATCTTCGGCTGGGCCGGAAGCTCGGGAATCATGGCCAGGGCCCGGCGAGTCGACTCGTCGCTTCCGGGACCCTGCTTCGAGAGCCCCGTGTGGAGCCTCCAGAACACCTCGATGGCGATATCGTGAGCATCGTTCGACATGAAGACCCCCTCTGCGGTTCAACACAAGAAGGGGGATTGTCGGCGCTCGGGCGACTCGGTGCCATGCTTTCGATGAAGGAGGCCGGTAGAGGCGGCTCGCACGCTCGTCCACGATCTCTCCTCGGCCGGCTTCTCGTCCATGCAGGGGGAACGGGCTGGCGATTCTTCGTTATGCTTCCAGGCTGCATCTGAGCGCACACGAGCGCACAGGAACGACGGAAGGGCGCCCGCCCCATGGGCCGCCGGGAGGGATGCACGCGTGAACCGAATCCGATTCGTACTCGCCAGCCTGGCGGGCTGCTTTCTGCTGCTCGGAGCTGGAAGCGCCGGGGCGTTGAGTGAAGACCGCTGGACCGATCCGCAGCCCTATGGACTCTTCTTCAACGACTACGATCCCAACTTCTACACGGGCTTCGTGCCTCGGGTCCAGCGGGCGGAGCGGATCAAGATACACATTGCCCGGGGCAACCAGCTTCGCGTTCGCATGGTGCTGCCGGACGAAGCGATCGACAACTATCTCCCCGATCAGGTCGCTCGGCACGATCTCTATCAGGAGGTGATCGACAAGGGGATCATCACCCTGACCTCGAACTCCGCCTGGGAGGAGTACGACCAGCGCTTCCAGGCGGAGGGGCTGCGTGAGAAGGCAGCCAAGCGGTCGAGACTCTCGGCAAAGAAGTGGCGCGCCCTCAACGTCGAAGTCATCGACGCGCTGAACCCGGAGCGCATTTATCACATCCAGAAGGACTTCGGCGACATGCTGAAGTCCTGGGCCGGGCTGCTGGCTGCGAGTGAGCCCACGGAGGATCTGGGCGCCAGGCTCGACCTGGTCAACGAACTCTTCCCCCGGCGCCTCTTCGTCTATCAGCTCAGCGATGAACAGGTCGCCGCGTTGAGCGAGCTGATCGCGCTGGCGAAGGCGGGCGACAGCAAGGCCTTCGACCCCAAGGCGACTGCGTTCTTCACGGACGTGACGGACGGCATCTACGAGATTCGCAAGGGCGAGCTCGACTACTACGAGTACACGGCGATCTATCCGGCCGGCAGCTACGATACCACGACGAAGCACGAGGGAAGCGTGATCCCCATGATCACCACCCAGGGCATCTGGTACTTCCAGCCGCGCCTGCACGGCACTGGTATGGTGGGCATGGTGGATTACATCTCCGCTGCTGGATACTACGGGCTGATTCCGATGTTTCCCTATGAGTATGCCGGGGGCAGCTCCTACAACTCGATCCACAACACGGGTATCAGCAACTGGATCCAGGGGCATCCGCTCCTTCCCAAGGAATGGAGGAGCTACACCGAGGGCAGCCGCAACGGCAAGCCCTACAACCGGGTCGCCTTGACGAGCCGAGGGCCTGTCTCCCACGGCTGCACCCGGCTCAACTCGGGACATCTCGCCGAGATGCGCGAGCTGCTGCCCTCCACCTCCGAGGACATGAAGGGCGTCGTCAACTATCGCAACATCTCCCACTGCTACGACGTCTTCGACCGGCGCGGCGACGGCGACGTCGAGATCATGGGCGTTCAGTACTACATCGCGTTCCGCCACACGAATCAGCGCGTGGCCAAGCAGATCTGGTCCCAGAACAATCGCAAGGACTATTACGATTGGCTCTACGCCGACGAGATGAACTACGGGCCGCTGGGAGAGGTGACCTTCGATGAGGTGTGCGAGGGCCGCTTCGTCAAGCGCAAGGCGAAGGAAGGGAAGACGTGGAAGAACCTCGGGCTCTACGAAGCTCCCTATCAGCCCGAGACGGTTCAGTTCTACAAGATCAAGGGCGTCGATAGTCTGAGTGCCCAGGGGATGGAGTTCAATCGCGAGCTACGTCGCGTCGGATACGGCTACGAGATCGATCGCTCGATGCTGGGGCTCGACTAGGAAGCCCGCTCGAGAGCAGGTAGGCCGAAACTTCCCGCCGCTTCCGCCTACTCGGGCAGGACGTGCTTGATGGCCTGGCGTGATACCTGGGCGATGAAGTGGCCTCGATACGCGGGCGAGCCTTCGATGAATACGACGACGACGAGTTGATCCCCGGACGCATGGCGAACGATGCCCGCGTCCGCGTAGATGGGTCCCCACGAACCGGTCTTGGTGAAGATGTCGAGGTCCTTCCGCAGGTCGCCGCCCCCCGCGATTCGCTTCCACAGGTAGGGCTGTTTGCGGGGGTCCCGGCGCATCCGCTCCCGTACCTCGATGGACGTGTTCGGGGCGAGAGCCTGATCGAGGGCCAGCAGTGCCAGCAGGCGAGCCGTGGCGTTGGCCGTCATGGCCTGCCGGTTGCGGTACTCGCCGGTCTGGTTGGGCAGAGAGCCGGGTACGTCGGGATCCTCGAGGAATTGGAGATCCCGTCCGTAGAGATCGCCACCGCCGTTGTAGGTGGGATGGACGGTATGCAGTCCCTCGACGCCGAGGCCGCCGAGCCAGTCGTTCACCCGATGACGCCTGGCGCGAAACTCGGCGTACTCGGCGGGTTCGAGGCGGGGCCCGGCCTCGGTCTCGGTGAGGCGCCGAACCACATATTGGGTCGCGCCGTTGCTGCTGTTGTAGATCATGGCGCGCAGCTGGCGATCTAGCTTGGTGTCGATTTCGAGGCGCCCCTGGTCCCGCCAGGCGTAGGCGGCCATCAGGTAGACGAACTTCACGACGCTCGCGGGATAGA
>CBDUYG010000592.1:0-3002 GCA_965371385.1 uncultured Myxococcales bacterium
GCTCGAACCCTGATCCTCGATCTCCTCTCGACCCTGAGCCGAGGGGCAATGCCCGTCCGGGCTCTCGTCGAGGCGGGGGAGCTGCTGGGATTCGCGGAGAACAACATCCGGGTGACGCTCAGCAAGCTGTGCAGCGAAGGGCGGGTCGATCACGATGAGCGCGGGAGCTATCGCTTCTCGGAGCCCACCGAGGCCCTCTCGAAGCAGCTGCGCCGCTGGCGAGGACTCGAGCAGCAGCATCGCCCCTGGAAGAATGGCTGGATCGCCGTTCACTCGCCCCGCCTCGGTCGCGGCTCGGCCCGGCGCCAGCGCGAGCGAGCCCTCGGCGTGTTGGGCTTCCGGTCCCTCGAGCCCGGCCTCTACCTTCGCCCTGACAACCTGGTGGGCGGAGTCGATACGGTGCGCGAGCGCTTCCTCGCGATCGCCTCGATCTCGGCGGATGAGGCCGGGACCGTCCTCGTATACGAAGTTCGCGGCCTGGACTCGGCAGCCGAAGCCCGGGCGCGGGGCCTGTGGGAGGCCGATGCTCTCACCCGGGGATATCGCGCTCTGCTGGACGAGCTCGAGAAGAGTCGGGCGAGACTCGATGGGCTCTCGCCCGATCAGGCGATGGCCGAGACCTTCGTGATCGGAGCAAGAGTGGTACGCCACCTCATCCTCGATCCACTCCTTCCACCGCCCATCCTCGACCCCGCACCCAGGCAGGCGCTCGTCGAGGCGACGCGCGACTACGACGAGCTGGGCCGCTCCCTCTGGGCCCCCTTCCTCGAACGACACGGGGTGCCGCACCGCGCATCCTCCCAGAGCTGGCGAGCTACCCACGGAGCCCTGCTCGACACCGGCATCCAAGGAGCCGAAGCATGACCGCAAATCCGATCCCGACACTTGATTCCGAGAGCGATCCGATCAGCGCGAGCGATTGGGTGCGGAGCACGTTCACGCCGGCCGAGCTCGATGAGCTGCGCCGGATCGACGACCGACGCGGAGCCCTCGCGATCCTCAGCAACTTCGCCTGGGTTGCCGTCTGGCTCGCCCTGCCCGCGATCTGGCCGAACCCGCTCACGATCCTCCTCGCCCTCTTCGGCCTGGGCGCGCGTCAGCTCGGCTTCGCGGTGCTGATGCACGAGGCGTCCCACCGCACTCTCTTCAACGACCGGAAGCTGAACGACTGGGCGGGAAACTGGCTCGCCGGCTATCTCGTCTGGGCGGACGCCGGGCCCTATCGGCGCTATCACCTGGTCCATCACGCCCACACGGGAACCCCCAAGGACCCGGATGTCAGCCTCACCGCCCCCTTTCCCATCAGCCGGAAGAGCCTGGCGCGAAAGTTCTGGCGCGACCTCTCGGGGCAGACGGGATTCAAGCAGTCGGTCCAGACCTTCAAACGCGACGTGGGAATCGGTGCGGGGTCGAATCAGCGCAACCGGGGACTCAAGGTGGGGGAGAAGCCGGACGTGGGCTGGCACAAGGTCGCGCCCTTCGTCCTCTGGAACGCCCTCCTCTTCGCCAGCTGCTGGCTCTCCGGGCATCCGGCGGTCTATCTCCTCTGGCCGATCGCCTTCCTGACGACCTATCGCCTTGAGCTGCGCATTCGTTCGATTGCCGAGCACGCTCTCTCCGGCCCGGCGGAAGATCCGCTTCGCAACACCCGCACTACGCTCCCGAACCCGCTCGAGCGTATCCTCCTTGCGCCCTTCGGAGTCAACTGGCACCTCGAGCATCACCTCGTCATGACCGTGCCCTTCTACAACCTTCCGAAGATGCACGAGCGGATGCGAGAGCGCGGCCTGATCGATCGGGCGCTGGTGACTCGCGGCTATCTGGAGGTCCTTCGCCGGGCTTCGGTGAAGAGCGCGGCCTGAGCCCGTCCCCTCGCCCGCCTCGGATCGCGGCGAAGCGGTCTGCTCCATGCTCTGATCGATGGTGCGACCCTGGTTCCGCCATGGCACGCACGACGCCACGCACTACACCACGCACACTACCCGGAGTCGCCGGGCGAGCTCGAGCTCGGAGGGATATCAGCTCGACTCGTCTTCGGAGACGGAAGAGTCCGCCTTCTCACCGAGCCTGAACGTCGCCGTGACCTCGACGTTGCGGCCCTCGAGCAGGGTCGCCAACACTTCGCCCATATCCAGGCTCTGCATCATCTTTCCCATCTCGCCGACCATACGATCCATGAATTCCTGGCGGGTTCGTTCGCTCTGACCCGCTGCGAAATCGATCCAATCCTGGGGCACGGTTTCACCGAATGCCTTGCGCACAGCGGTTTCGGTGGAGAAGAAGCCGCTCAGCCCCATGGTCGCCATGCGCCGGATGACCTCCTGGACACTGAATTGCCCCTCAGCCTCTGGCTGCTCGTCGGAGTCACCTCTCTGCCTCGCGGCCGCATTCTCGTCCAAGGATTCTCGCGCACTCACCTCGTTTCCTCCGACTCTCCGACTGCAGGAGTGCATCCGCTTCGCAACGCCGCAGACCCACCCAACCCAGGATATCACGGAGCCGGTTGAGGCGCTGAGCGCGGTTCCCCGACTGGTGAATTATCGCCACAGATGCGAGACATCCCGCTGACGACGCATGGGGCTGCAGCCCAGCGGCAATTCTCCGCCGACACGGCACAGCGGGGAGGGATAGGGATAGGGAGACTCTGCCAAGTGGACGCGGTAGACTCTCTACCCTTCGACGGAGCGTCTTTGACATGGGCATTGCGACATCCTTCAAGCTCAAGAACCTGCAGAAGCAGATGAACGAGGCGCAGAGCTACGCCGCGTGGAAGCACGCGGCGCGCCTGCACGATGAGGTCACCGGCCTCGACCGCTGGAAGGAGATGGATCAGACCCGCCTCTACGACCACGCATCGATCCGTCGGCGCCTCAATCGCTTGCGACGCCTGCGCAGCACCTGCAACGATCACGGCCTGCTCTTTGCCCTCAATGAGGGGATCCACGGGAACATGGGCGGCATGGGGAGCTCGGCCCTCTACACGCGCGCGGAGTTCGGCACCA
>CBDUYG010000593.1:0-2999 GCA_965371385.1 uncultured Myxococcales bacterium
CGTGAAGGTTATGGAATCCCATGATGCCGAGCAGCTGATCCTCCGAACGCACGGGAATCGCGAGATAGGATTTGATTCCATGCTGCGCCAGACCTTCGAGCAGGTTGTGCGCATCTGCCGGCGCATCCGCCGAGCTCGATATGCGCACCAGCTCGCCGGCCTTGAGCCTCTCCCACACCCAGGCGTGCCGCTCCCGTTGCTCCGCGCTGAATCGCTCGACGAAGGGCTCGACCCCTTCCCGATTCCACTGAAAAAGACGAATGCTCTGTCCGCCGAAGGCCACCAGACAAATTAGATAGCCGCGGTCGGCCGAGATGACCTGACAGGCTGCTTCGAGTCCATCTTGGATTGCCTGATCGATCGAGCCCGAGTCCAGCCCGAGCAGGCGCCGGGAGAGCTCCGCGATGCGCCCCTCGGCGCTACGTTGAGTGTGATGGATCCGCGCCAGCCGAACCCGGTCACTCGCGTCGCGACAGACCCAGACGACGAGAAGCTCACCCGAATCGGCGCGATAGGGGCTGGCCCCGACTTCGATCCATACCCAGCTGCCGTCGTGGTGGCGGCAGCGGAAGAGATGCTCGACCGACTCCTCGTTCTCCATCGCATCGAAATGGATTCGTTCCAGCTCGGGAAGGTCATGGATATGAACGAGCGAGAAGAAGAGCTCGCCCTCGAGGGCGGAAGGGGAGTAGCCGAGGATGTCCCAGATTCGAGGGCTGACATAGAGCAGACGTGAGTCGCCGGTGAGCTCGAGGATCGCGTCGCTGGCGCGCTCGGTAAGCGCCCGAAAACGAGCCTCGCTCGCCCGCCTCGCCTCGCGGACTCGCTCTATCTCCGTGACATCTCTCTCGCCGTCCATCGAGTTCGAATCATCGGCCATCGGCTCGGCAGGTCAACCTGCCTAGCCGTCGGGTCGGCCGATCGATTACTACTCCTCGATCAGCTCGACGAAGAGGTCGTCGAGCTCGTCGTCTTCCGGAGACGCGGTGAGGCTCTCCTCGGGAAGAGCAATGCGAGTTGCCTCGGCGCTGACGCCATCCACAACGCTGTTGCGCGCTTCGAAGGAGGGGAGCGGTCCGTCGAGACCGCGACCCACCTGCTCCAGGACGGCACGAGCCTCGTCCGAAATACGCACCTCTTCTTCGAGTACGGCCTCGACCGCCTCGCTGAGCTCTTCGCCACCGGCGTCCTCCAGATCGTCAACCTCTGAAATCTCCTCAGTGAGTTCGGTGATGGGGACTCCAACCGATTCATCCAGCAACTCTCCCAGACCCAACGAAGAGCCCCCCGAGTCGAGCCCTGCGTCATGAACGTCAAAACTCATGCTCGAACCGGGGTCGAATCCCGGATCCGTCAGGGAGGTAATCGCTTGAGCCGAAACATTCGAACGTAGTGGCCCGGGAGCGGTCATCGCCGGAGGCGAAGCAAAGGGAGCGGCCGGATCACTTGGAGTGGCCAACGACGCCGAAGGCGCCGTGTAGGTATCGCCGGGATCGGAGCCGATGCCCAGATCGGCAGCGGCCCGCTCGACGTCCGCCCCGGAGACCGCAGCGCTGCCCCGCAGATACGCTTCGAAGAGGGCGTTGTCGGCCAGGGTATTGAGCAGACGCGGACGGCCACGGCCGTACTTGAAGAGGGAGTTGAGCGCCTCCTCGGGAATGAGATCTGCCCCGCCGCCCACGAGCGTGATCCGGTGAAGGAGATAGGCTGCTGTATTGCGAAAGTCGAGGGGCTCGAGGCGCGCCCGGATATCCACTCGCTGTCCCAGGGAAGCCTCATGGGAGAGGGAGACGTCGACCGAGGGCAGAGCGATGAGCAGGAGGGAAATCAAGCGTCGGTCCTCGTACTCGAGGTTGAGCAACCCGCCGATCTCGGACATCGCGCCGGGGTCGAGCAGATGGCAATCATCGATGATCAGGACCGAATGGCGACCCTCCTCACGCACGATCGCGAGCTTTTCATAGACCTGGGCCAGCAAGCCCGGGCGATCTTCCGCAGGCGCATCCACCCCGAGCATGCGGGCGTAGCGCTTGAGGAGAGAGTTGGCATCCGAAATCCCCGGCATGATCACCATCAGCTGGGCCTCGAATATCTCCTCCTCGAGGGTGTCGAGGAGCCGGCGCGAAAGCAGTGTCTTGCCCGTCCCCGCTTCGCCCACCATCACGGTGAGTCCCTTGTACTGACGCAGCCCTCGCTCGACGCGGTGCTGGGGCTCCCCGTGCGAGACGCTTTCGAAATAGAAGCGCAGATCCGGCTCATTCTGAAAGGGATCCTGCCTGAGTCCAAAGTGGTGCAGATGTTCCACGTCTCTACCTCGATGATCGCCGATCAAGCCGGCACTACTGCATTCAACCAAGCACGTCCCGGCCAGCGCCGGACGCTCGTCCGAAACCAGGATCAGACGAACGAAATTCTCTTCTTGCGGCGCTTCGACCCACCGCCTTCACTCGGAGGAGCGGTCTCCGGGGGGGCGTCGAGGGCTTCCGATGCTTCGGCGGATTCGTCTGGACCCGGCCCCGTGTCAGGCTCCAGCGTGACTTCTTCCGGCTCCTCGTCGACCGCCTCTGCGTCGGCGATCACGTCGTCAAAGGACTCCATGCTCCCGCCTTCATCCGTGTCGTGACCCGCTTCGACTTCGGCGACCAGATCGTCGAAGGATTCGAAGACCTCACCCCCGGCCTCCTCCAGCTGGATGTTCTCCGCCGAGCTTTCGAGCTTCGCTTCCAGACCCGCGATTCTCTCCTCGATTCCCGGTATGCTGGCGTCGGCCTGCTTGGCGGCCCGGTAGGCCTCCTGAGCCCGGGACCAGCTCTGCCGTGCCTCGAAGGCGCGTCCCAGGTCGAAGTGCAGCCCCGCCGCCTTCTGGATTTCGACACCTTCGCTCGCGAGAGCCTGCTCGAAGTGGTTCACGGCATCGCCGAAGCGGTCGAGGTCGAGAGCACAGAGCCCCATCATATGGAGGCTCTCGAGGCGGTGACTCGGGCTCCCCAGGCAGATCG
>CBDUYG010000594.1:0-2995 GCA_965371385.1 uncultured Myxococcales bacterium
AGGGTGAGGAAGCCGATGGCAGCCCAGAACCACGAGGAGCGACGTGCTCCCATCAGTACTGCAAGCATCGGCGGAAGCGCACACCAGTGGAGCAGAGGTGCGTTGATTCCCCCGAAGGCCACCAGGGTGGTTGCAATCACTGCATAGGAGCTGCCGATCACGAGGTTTGCCGGGACCTCGAGCGGGAAGCCGCGCTGCATCGTCCAAGGGATCGCGGCGGTGACCAGAAGGGCGACGGCGAAGGTCGCTTCCAGGAGAGTCGCGGTTTCGATAGGCAGTACGGTGTGGAAGTAGGCGATCGTCTCGAAGCCGAGCATGATCAGGACCAGGGTGCAGCCGACGATCGTACGGGCCCGACGGAGTTCGTCAGGGTGACCTTCGCGCAGGTGAATCGGGATCGTCGAATCGACGACCCGATAATACGCGTCCCGAACCCTTCGACCCAGGCTCAATTGTGCTGCGGAGCGCTGAGAATCAGCTTTCCGCCCCTCGCCGGCTACCGCCATCGAACGCGCCCCCTGACTCAGAGCTTTTCGGCTGACGCTCGAAGGGAGTTGAATTCTGACTGCCGCTTCGAGCCCAGGCCGGCGCAATCTTCAGCCGGGAGGATGCGACTCCTCCGCGCGCCGGTGATCGCCACCACAAGCTTCCCGCGATTCAAAGAGGATGGGAAGCCTCCCGTGTCAGCCGAATCGTCATGCGGGCCGAGTTGCATGCTCTCGACGGATGGGATGAGGCGGCCTCCTGAGGCCACCTGGCGGCGATCACTTCGGGCGGGGTGTCGCCTCGGGAGTGATGCGGGCAAAGAGCCCCTCGGCATTGGTGACCAGCTCGTCGCCGATCAGGCAGCGACCGCGGGCCAGGGTATAGCGCTCGGTCGAGCGCTCGATCCAGGCCTCGAAGCGCAGCTCCGTATCGAGGGGAGTGGGCTTGCGGAAATGGACCGTCAGGCGCGCCGTCGGCCCGGCGACGTGCTTGACGATGCCCGCCATCGCAAGAAGCTCGTCGTAGGAGGCCGAGATCATCGAGCCGTGAACGAGACCGGGCGCTCCCTGATAGAGTGAGCTGAAGCTCCCGCGCGCGATCACGCGCTCGTCTTCGAGTGTGACGCGGAGCGGAGAGGCGAGTGGGTTGAAAGTTCCGATGATCGGGCTGAAGGGCATCGTGGTCGCGAGATCCACAGGCTCGGTGCGGGATTGCCATCCGCTTCCGTAGAGCGGAACACCGCGGCCCGGTGCCTTCTCGCTGATGTGATTCGCCAGCTCGTGCACACGATCGGCAAGCTCACGCACGCTGTCGCTTGGCACGTCGAGTTCGACGCTCGCCGCCATCACCCGGCGCAGCTCCTCGGTCAGGCGCTGCCACTCGGCAGCGAGGTCGGGATCGCCGCGGTGCGAGCCGCAGCGGCTCATATGAGCTCCGATCCGATCGTGGCTGAAGGGGCTCACGGGGTCGGGCTCTCCTTCCTGGTATCGATCGTCCGGGTTCCGTGCGTCGTCGTCCATTCGGTCGTGTCAGTCTAACACCGAACCGGTGCTCCTCAGTGACGCTCCCAGGGAAAGGCCGGGCTCGCCAACATGCTCTCGAAGACCTCGGCGACGGCGGGCTTGCCGAAGAGGAAGCCTTGCATGCGGTTACAGCCATAGGAGGCGAGCAGGAGAAGCTGGTCGTGGGTCTCGACCCCTTCCGCCACGGTCGTCAGGTTGAGGCCGCGCGCCATCATCACGATCGACTCGATGATCGTGCTGTCGGCCGGATCCGAGCCGAGAGAGTGCACGAAGGACTGGTCGATTTTGAGAGTATCGATCGGCAGGTGCTTGAGATAGGAGAGCGCCGAGTAGCCGGTGCCGAAATCGTCTATCGAGAGGTGAACACCGAGATCCTTGAGGGAGTGGAGCGCATTCAGCACGGTGTCGGCACCCTGCACCAGGCTGCTCTCGGTGATCTCGAGATCGAGCAGCTCGGGGAGCAGCCCCGTGTCATCGAGGACCGACTTCACGAGCTCAGCGAAGTTCGGTTCCTGGAGCTGACGCGGTGACACGTTCACGGCGATGCGGTAGGGATCTTCCGCATGTCTCTGCCACCGGGCGTTCTGCTCGCATGCCGTGCGTAGCACCCACTCGCCGATCTGGACGATCTGGCCGGTCTCCTCCGCGAGGGCCAGGAAGTCGAGCGGCGCAAGGAAGCCGAGATCCGGGTGCCGCCAGCGGACCAGGGCTTCGGCGCCGGTGATGCGCTCGAGGCGCAGATCGAAGATCGGCTGGTAGTGGAGTATGAGCTCGTCCTTATGAGCCGCCTTGTTGAGCCCGGTCTCGAGCATGATCCGGCGCATCACCTCGGCGTTCATGTCTTCGTTGAAGAACTCGAAGCGATTGCGGCCACGCTTCTTGGCGTGATACATCGCCGTATCGGCCTTCTTGACCAGATCCTTCGGTTCGGTTCCATTCTGGGGAACGGTCGCGATTCCGATGCTCGCCGAGCACTGAATCGAATGATTCTTGAGTATCAGGGGCTTGCGGAGCATGGCGAGGATGTTCTCTGCGACCTTGGCGACGTCGAGTTCGTCGCGCAGGTTGGTGAGCAGAACCGCGAACTCGTCTCCGCCGACCCGTGCGGCCGTATCGCTCTCGCGCAGGTTTTCGCGAAGATTATCGGCCACCCGGCGCAGCAGCCCATCGCCGACGCCGTGGCCCAGGGTGTCGTTCACGACCTTGAACTCATCGAGATCGATGAAGAGCAACGCCAGCTTCTGGCCGTTTCGCTGGGCGGACGCCGTCGCCTGGTTGAGACGATCGTGGAAGAGATAGCGATTCGCGAGTCCGGTCAGCTGATCGTGGGTTCCAAGGTGACGCTCACGTTCGCGTGCAAGCGTCAGTTCGCGGATCGTCCGGTGGTTCCCGAGGGCCGATGCGAGGGTCGTGACGAGCAGGCGAGTCGTGATCTCCGACTTCACGACGAAACCACCGGCGCCGCAGTGCACGGCCTTCACGGCCAG
>CBDUYG010000595.1:0-2992 GCA_965371385.1 uncultured Myxococcales bacterium
GGGCCGACACGCATTCCCAACCTGATCGCTACGGTCGAGTACATGAAGGAGAACGAGGCGGCTCCCGACTGGCTCCTGGAATTCGACTGGTCGCAGTACAATCACATCACGATCAGCGACGAGGAAATCCGGCGCATCGAGGAGACCTTCGCTGCGTTCTTCCGAACGAAGACGATGCGGGAGCTCTACGATGAGGCCCTGCGGCGACGCATCCTGCTCGCGCCCTGCAACGACGCGCGCGAGATCCTGAAGCAGGAGCAGCTGCGCTCGCGCGAGCTCTTCGTCACGATCGAGTATCCCGAGTTCGGGGCGGCGATCGAACATCCGGGCTTCTTCGCGCGCTCGAGTCTCTGCGACATGGGGGTGCGGGGTCGGGCTCCTCGCATCGGGGAGCACAACGCCGAGATCTACGGCGAGCTGGGAATCAGGGAAGCCGAGCTCACCCTGCTTCGTTCGAAGGGGGTGATCTGACGTGACGGCCTCGAATGGAGGAATCTATCGCAACCTCAAGATCCTCGAGCTGGGCGCGGGGGCGGCGGGGCCGGTGGCGACCCGCTACTTCGCGGAGCAGGGCGCCCGGGTGATCCGCATCGAGTCCACCAAGCGTCCGGACTTCCTGCGCATGCTCCACCTCACGGCGGAGAACCGCAGCGAGCCGGGGATCCTCGACAAGGCGCCGATGTTCGTCCTGCTGAATCCGAACAAGCAGAGTCTCGCCCTCAACATGAAGACGCCGGAGGCGGTCGAGATCGTCAAGCAGCTCGTGAGGTGGGCCGACGTCGTGTCGGAGAACTTCGCTCCCGGTGTGATGGAGCGCTGGGGCCTCGACTACGAAACGCTGCGACGAGAGCGGGAAGACGTCATCATGGTGAGCGGCTGCCTCTTCGGGCAGACGGGGCCTCAGCGATCGTATCCCGGCTTTGGGGGGCAGGGCTCGGCGATCGCGGGCTTCAATCACCTGACCGGTCACCCCGAGCACGAGGCTCACGGCCCGCACGCAACCATCACGGACTCCCTCTCCCCGCGTTACGTCGCCGTCGCGATCGCGGCGGCGCTGCACGAGCGACGACGCTCGGGACGGGGTCAGTACATCGATGTGTCACAGATCGAAGCCGGGGTCTACAGCCTCTCGGAGATCGTCGTGCGCTACAGCGCCAACGGCGAGGTCGAGACCCGCCGGGAGAACCACTCCGAGCAGGCTTCCCCTCATTCCATCTATCCGTGCATCGGCGAGGAGCGCTGGATCGCGATCGCGATCCACGACGAGCAGCAGTGGCGCTGCCTGAGCGAGTTGATGGGAGACCCGGCGTGGGCCCAGGACGTCCGCTTCCAGTCCCTGGCCGGCAGACGGGAGCACGAGGACGAGCTCGACGAGAAGCTCGCCGCCTGGACGCGAAGGTTCGATGCGAGCGAGCTGATGGTGCGCTTGCAGGATGCGGGGCTCGAGGCCGGGGTCGTGCAGAGCATGGCGGATCTGCAGCTGGACCCGCAGCTCGCACACCGGGGACACTTCGAAACCCTGCAGCACGGTCCGCTGGGCGAGCTCTCCTTCGAGCGCTGCGGCTTCCGCATCTCCGGAGCCCCCGGAGGCTATCGGTCGCCCGGGCCGCTCCTTGGTGAGCACAACGAAGAAGTTCTCGGCGGCATTCTGGGGCTCACTCCCGAGCGTATCGCCGAGCTGATCGAGGATGAGGTCGTCGCCTGAAGCGTCGGGCGCCGCCCCCGTTCCGAGCGCGACGCGATTGAAGCAGAACCAGCGAGGAAGAGATGGACCTACACGATTCGCCCGAAGAAGCCCGTTTTCGCGGGGAAGTGAGGGATTGGCTCGAGAGCAACCTGCCCGAGGGCTGGGGGACCCCCGCCTTCGCCGCGCCCCAGACACCCGACGAAGAGGTGGCTTTCCTCCGGCAGTGGCAGCGCTCCCTCTACGACGGTGGCTGGGCCGGCCTCGACTGGCCCAAGGCCTATGGCGGCCGCGAGATCGGCATCATGGAGGACATCATCTGGTGCGAGGAGTACGCCCGGGTGCGCGGCCCGAACCAGATCAGCATGTCGGTGGGCACGGATCTCGTCGGGCCGACACTCATCGCCCGGGGCGCCGAGTGGCAGAAGGAACGCTTCCTCGAGCCCATCCTGAAGGGCGAGGAGGTCTGGTGCCAGGGCTTCTCGGAGCCGAACGCCGGCTCGGATCTGGCCTCCCTGCGCACGCGAGCCGAGGTGGTCGGGGACGAGATCGTGGTCAACGGTCAGAAGACCTGGACGAGCTTCGCCCACCAGGCCGAGTGGTGCATCCTGCTCGTACGCACCCGGGCCGACGCGGCGAAGAAGCACCAGGGCATCACCTTCGTGCTCTGCGACATGAATACCCCGGGCATCACGATCCGCCCCTTGATCGAGATGACGGGGCACGCCTGGTTCAACGAGGTTTTCTTCGACAACGTTCGTATCCCGATCGAGAACGTCGTCGGCGAGATCGACAAGGGCTGGGACATCGTGATGACGACCCTCTCGGTCGAGCGAGGCTCTTCGTCCCAGCAGGCCGGTCTGATCTCCGACATGGAGCTCATCCTCGAGCTCGCCAAGAAGACCCAGCGCGGCGGGGGGCCGGCGTCCCGGGATCCGATCGTTCGCCAGAAGCTCGCGGGCTTTGCCGCCGAGGTGATGTTGATGAAGATGTCGGTGCTGCGGAACGCGGGGGAGCTGGAGAAGAAGGGCATTCCCGGCCCCGAGGGCTCGATGCTCAAGGTGGTCTGGAGTGAGCTCGACCAGCGCATCAAGGAGTTTGCGGTCGATCTGCTCGGCCCGGCGGGGCTGGTGCCCGAGGGCGATCCCAGCGCGGTCCAGGAGGGCTACTGGGCCTACGAGCTGCTCTGGTCGAGGGCGGCGAGCATCTACGCCGGCACCTCCGAGGTACAGCGCAACATCATCGCGACGCGTGTGCTGGGGTTGCCGCGCGGCTGAGCGACGGGACGGAGGAATCGCGTGAAATGAC
>CBDUYG010000596.1:0-2984 GCA_965371385.1 uncultured Myxococcales bacterium
TCGAGTTGGTCGAGACCCGGGGATCGCTCGACAACCTCGCGCGCCTGGCTGATCCGAAGAGTCCGGTGAATCTCGGTCTGGCCCAGGCCGACGCACTGCTGCGCTTCCTCAACGACAATCGGGACTTCGCTCACCAGTACAGCATCGTTGCGGACGCGGGGGCGGAGTGTGTCGTCGTGATTGCGCGCAAGGGAGGAGCGATCTCGAGTGCTGATGATCTCAAGAGCAGGGCCGGACGAACCATCTCGGTCGGGAGAAAGGGCAGCGGTGCGGAGGTCACTTATGAGACGATGGTTCTGATCGAGCCGGAGTATCGGAATACCTCCGTGGTCAACGTGGATGTGATGCAGTCGCTGCTTCAGATCAAGAACCCGGCCGACCTCGCGGTCGACGCCCTGATGCTCGTTCAGCGCCCCCGGACCCTCTCTCCCCCGATCGAGGTGCTCCTGGACAACCTCGATACCTTCCAGGTGATTCCTCTCAGCAAGGGGGATCTCGGAAGCACCCGCCTGCCGGACGGTATGGAGATCTACAGCTTCGACACCGTGACCGTCGGCTTTGGTACGGATCATTCGATCCAATTCGACACGCTCTGCACTCGGGCGGTGCTCCTCGCCAATACGAAGAAGCTGGGGAGGAAGAGCATCGAGGAGCTCTCGCGCATGATCCTGGAAGAGGGGAGCTACATCATGCCTGGGGCCAAATGACGATCGTGGGTCGGGTCGGGAAGCTTTCGCTCAGAAGGGCCATATCCGAGGGATGATTGCAATCGAAATCACGGCGCAGATGAGGTTCAAGGGGATTCCGACCCGGACGAAATCCGTGAACCGATAGCCGCCGGGTCCGTAGACGAGGAGATGGGTTTGGTACGTCACAGGTGACGCGAACGCACAATTGGCACCGAGCGCCACGGCGATGACGAAGCTCCGCGGATCGACCCCGGTCTGGTGAGCCGCTGCGACGGCGATTGGAAACATCAGCGCCGCAGAAGCGTTGTGATGCAGCAGCTCGGACATCAGCATCGTCACCAGGTACACCGTGGCGAGTACGGCCACCGGGCCCAGACTCTCGGATTGGGAGACCATCACGTTGGCGATGGCGGTCGCGGCGCCGGTCTTCTCGATCGCGGTTGCGATCCCGAGCCCGGCTGCGATCACCACCAGAACGTGCAGCTGAACGCTCTCTCGAGCCATTGGCCCGGTGATGCAGCGGGTCGCGATGAGGATCCCCGCGGCGCAAAAGGAGCCAACCGAGATCGGAAGGATCTCGCTGGCGGCCAGGACGACCATCACGATGAAGACGGCGATCGCGAACCAGGCTCGTTCATGGCGCCGGACTTGGGACTCCGGCACCTCGCTCACCAGGTAGAAGTCGGCGCTGTTGCGATGCAACTCGGCAAAGTTGGCCGCAGCCTGGAGCACCAGGGTGTCTCCGGGGCGCAGGATGATCTCTCCGATCTTGCCCTCGACGCGCTCTCCGTTGCGGTGTACGGCGATCACGGCCGCGTCGTACACGCTGCGAAAATTCGCCAACTTCAGCGTTCGATTCACGAGTGGCGACGAACGTGAGATCACGGCCTCGGTGAGTCGGTGCTGATGCGTTCCCCTCACCGGCTCGTCTTCGTCGTCGATCGGCACGAGGCCCCGAATGCGCTGAAGCTCGACGATCGTGGAGACGACGCCCGCGAAAACGAGATGATCTCCCGCGTGGATCATCTCGTCCGGGCCGACCGGGCTGATCCTCTGGTCCTGGCGCCGGATCTCGAAGAGGAAGAGGCCGGGCAGGGCGCGCAGCCCCGCATCTTCGATACTCTGGCCGGTCAAAGAGCATTCGGGCTCGACCAGCATCGAGACGGTGTACTCACGGAGACGCTCGCCCACCTCGGAGGCCGGATCCGTGCGCGAGGGCAGGAGTCGCGGCGCGATGAAGAAGAGATAGAGCAGACCGACGAAGCAGATGGGGAGTCCGACCGGCGCCATCTCGAAGAGTGTGAGGGGCTTCATCCCGGATTGAGTGACGAGGCCCGCAACGGTGAGAGTCACACTGGTCCCGATCACCGTGACGATGCTTCCCAGAATCGTCGAGTAGCTTAGCGGAATCAAGAGTCGACTCGGTGAGATCCGATTGCGCCTGCACCAATCGATGACCAGCGGCGTCATCATCGCGACGATGGGTGCGTTGTTGAGGAAGGCCGAGAGCCCGGCGAGCACGGGGAGGGTTCGCACCTCTCCCGCGAGCTCCGTCTTCGATCGTCCGAAGAGCCGCCCGAGGGTGATCTCGAGCGCACCCGTCTCGCGCATGGCCGCCGAGAGGACGAAGAGAGCGGCGACGGTGGCCATGGCGGGATTGGCGAATCCGCTGAAGGTCTCCTCGGGGGTCAGGATACCGCTAGCGCTCAGTACGAAGAGTCCCGCCATCAGGATCAGGTCCGGGGCGGCGATGCCTCGGACCATCCCCACCAGAACGAGTCCGATGACGCCGATCGTGAGCCAGCCTTGCCAGTCGAGAGCTTCCATCGATCCTGGCACGATACAATGATGTCCGGGCGGTTCCAATCGGGAATATCGATCTGCTTGCGTGAAGGGGCCCGCATGCTCTTCGGCAGGAGCTGGGCTGCTGGGCTAGGTTGGTTCGACCATCCGACAGGAGCTCTCGATGCCGTACGTCAGAATAGAAAAGCCGATGCCCAACACCAGCACAATCATGATCGATCGGCCGGAGCGGATGAACTCGATGGCGTTCGAGCTCGTCGGGCCCCTTCACGACGCCATCGACGAAGTCGCGGCGGACAACGACACGACCTGCGTGATCCTGACCGGTTCGGGCGGGGTGTTCTGCGCCGGAGCGGATACGAAGCACGACGAGCCGCCGCCCAATATCGAAGGCCTCACCCTGACTCGCATCGCGACCCGCTCGATGTCGATCCTGGCCGACCTCGTGCCCGCGCTCCAGCGCATGCCCCAGCCGGTGATCTGCGCGATCAA
>CBDUYG010000597.1:0-2976 GCA_965371385.1 uncultured Myxococcales bacterium
CGGGGCCAGCACACTCACGATGCAGGTGATTCGACTCTCGCGAGGCCATCGTGGGCGGACGATCGGGGAGAAGCTCATCGAGATGGCCCTTGCGCTGCGGCTCGAGGTCGAACGAGGCAAAGACGAGATCCTCGAGCTCTACGCCGAGAACGCCCCCTTCGGCGGAAACGTGGTCGGCCTCGAGGCGGCGGCGTGGCGCTACTTCGGGAGGTCGCCGGCCACGCTCTCCTGGGCGGAGGCGAGCCTGCTGGCGGTGCTTCCCAACAGCCCTGCCCTGATGCATCCGGGAAGGAATCGCGAGCCGCTCGAGGCCAAGCGCGACCGACTGCTCGATCGCTTGCACGCCGCGGGTAGGATCGACGCATTGGAGCTCGGGCTGGCGAAGGCCGAGCCGCTCCCGGAGCGTCCCCAGCCGCTGCCCCGCCTGGCGCCTCATCTATTGCCGACGTTGATGGCGGACGCTGTGCATCCAGTGGCCACGTCCCGAGCGACGCAGGCGTCCGATGGAATGGATCTCAGCGCGGCAGCTCGCACCGCTACCCACCTTACTACCCACCTCACCTCCCCCCCGATCTCACACCGCTTCCGGAGCACACTCGACCGGGGTCTGCAGATGCGAGCGCAGGAGGTGATCTCTCGTCACGCCTCCGGCCTCGAATCCATCCGCGTCTACAACGTCGCGGCGCTGATCGTCGCTAACGAGAGCCTCGAGGTCCGGGCCTACATCGGAAACAGTCGCGCCGAGTTCGACCTGGAGCACGGCTACGCGGTCGATATCGTGCGCCGACCTCGCAGCACCGGAAGCATCCTGAAGCCCTTCCTCTATGCCGCGATGCTTCAGGACGGAGAGCTACTTCCCAACATGCTGGTGCCCGACATCCCGACCCGCTTCGATGGATACGCCCCGAAGAACTTCGATCGCGCGTACCGGGGAGCCGTCTCCGCCAAGGTTGCGCTGGCGCAATCACTCAACGTTCCGGCCGTCCGGATGTTGAAGAAGTACGGAGTTGGCCGCTTTCATCGGCGGCTGCGTGAGCTGGGAATGACCACGCTGCATCGCAACGCGGAGGGGTACGGGCTCACGCTGATCCTGGGCGGAGCAGAGGCGAGCCTGTGGGATCTCGCGGCCATGTATGCGGGGCTGGCCCGGAGTGCGGCCGGCGTGGAGAGTCCGCGCCGGACCGGCGCCTCTCCGCTCACCGCCGTGCGAGACTCGCCGCCGCGCGGCGCCGCTCGCAGCGAAACCGGGGGCCTGAGCGCCGCTACGGCCTGGCTCACCCTCGACGCCCTGACCGAGGTGAACCGCCCGAGCGGCGAAGGCGAGTGGAAATCCTTCGCAAGCTCGCGGGAGATCGCCTGGAAGACCGGCACCAGCTATGGGCTGCGGGACGCATGGGCGGTTGGTGTCACGCCGACTCACACGGTCGCGGTCTGGGTAGGGAATGCAAATGGGGAAGGCAGGGCAGGGCTGAGCGGCGTCTCCACGGCGGCGCCCGTCCTCTTCGACCTCTTCGGACTTCTCGATCGGACGCCCTTCTTCGAAGAGCCGCGAGAGGAGATGAAGCCCGCCCTGGTCTGCATCGACGATGGCTACCTCGCCAGCGAACTCTGCGACGCCACCACCGAGTGGATTCCGCGGGAGAGCCGCTTCGCCGAGGTGACGCCCTTCCACCGACGAGTTCACCTCGACCCGACGCGACTCAGCCGGGTGGATTCGAGCTGCGAAGACGTCGGGCGGATGCGTAGCCGTGGCTGGTTCGTGCTGCCTTCGGAGCAGGAGTTCCACTACCGGGCCGGCAACCCCCGGTATCGGGAGCTGCCGCCCTTTCGAAAGGGCTGCGGTGCTGCAGCCGAAGGCAGTGATGGACCCATCGCCATGCTCTACCCCGAAAGAGGTGCGTCGATCTGGATTCCCACCGACCTCGAGGGCGCCCGGGGGAGAGTGGTCCTCGAGGCAGTACACCGGAATCGGAACGCGGTGCTCTACTGGCACCTGGATGACGAATACCTGGGCCGGACCCAGGACTTCCATCAGCTGGCGATCGAGGCCGGTCGCGGGAGCCATCGCATCACGATCGTCGATCAAGAGGGTCACCGGGCCACCTCCGAGTTCGAGATTCTCGCCAACTAAAGCCTCTGCCTCGTTTCGCCGACTCGTAGAGCGGGGGAATCGTGAGCGACCAATCGGAAGAGAGCGGTATCGGGTTGGGGAGCGGAGTTCCTCTCGAAGACTTTCGCGAAGCGGCGCGCACGATGCCGCTCGAGGAGTTCGTGGATCGTCACGGCAGCGCCTTCCTCGTCCTCTCCCGATCCGATCTCGCGGTGCCCGAGGGTCCCGGAGCGACGGTCGTGGAGCTTCCCGAATCGGCTGGGCCTGCGAGCGAGGCTCCGGGGGCCGAATCGCCCCTGGCTCATCCGGTTTGCCGGACCGGCCGTTCGGTCGGGCACCTCATCTCGTTGGGCCGAACGTCCAACAACGACGTGGTGATTCCCGACTCCAGCGTGTCGCGCTTTCACGCGTACTTCAAAGATGGCGCGGATGGTCGCTTCCAGATTCAGGACGCCGGATCGACGAATGGCACCGAGGTGAACGGGGCTCGGGTCCCCGTGAGAGGCGAAGGTCCCCCCGTGTCGCTGAAGTCGGGCGATCACGTGGTAATTGGTCAGGTCCCGCTGCGCTACCTCGAGGCGGAGTCGTTCCGCCGTATGCTCGTCGGGTCGAACTAGCCTGAGGCGCCATGGGCGACTCGATTCGGGCTGATTCGCGACCCGGGCCCCCATGCGGGCTCTCGCTTCGAGTTCGCGCTTCTTTACTGGCTTCAGTGACGCGCGTGTAACCGCCCTGCCGAAGCGTTCGTAGAACCGGGGACAGTCCCGAAACCCTACGCCCACGACTTGGACAACCTGAAATGAGAGAATCCCCCCGTTCCCTGCTACCGCTCTTCGCGGTGGCCCTCTTCACCGCGATCCTATCCG
>CBDUYG010000598.1:0-2968 GCA_965371385.1 uncultured Myxococcales bacterium
GAGATCCTCAGTGAGGCGGACGAGCTTCTCGGCCCGGATCATGAGCTGCGCATCACGGGCTCGTACTACCAGGTCGTGCGCGACTCGAACCGTCTCGTGATGAGCCAGCTCCAGAGCTTCTCCCTGGCTCTCGGCCTCATCATGGCGACGATCGGGCTGATGTTCCGATCGGCCGAGCTGATGCTGCTCTCGATCATCCCCAACCTCGGCCCGGTGATCTGGACGGGCGGCTTGATGGGCGCTCTGGGGATCGATCTCAGCACCGGAACGGCGATGATCGCGTCGGTCGTGATCGGACTCGCGGTCGACGACACCATCCACTACCTCACTCGATTCCGGCGGGAGGAGTCGCGGGGAACGCGCGAGGCGATTCATCGAGCGACGACCCGGACGGGGCGCGCGCTGGTGATCTCATCGGTCGTGCTCGTGGTCGGCTTCTGGGTGGGAGCGCTGGGAAGCTTCAATCCGACGATCTACTTCTCCCTCTTCACGGGTCTCGCGATGATCAGCGCCCTCGTCTGCGATCTCCTCGTGCTGCCCGCGATGCTGGTGCTCCTCGACCGACACTCGAAGGGGGAGCCCAACCCGTGAGCGCCGACGCCTTCACTCGTCTCTTTGCGATCCTCCTGACGACCCTCCTGGCGCTCACGTCTTCGATTTTCGCGGCCCACGACGCCGCCGGACAGGGTATCGAGCCGCTCGTCGATCGTTCAGAGGACCGGATCCTGGAGCGTAGGCCCGTCACGTCGAGAGGTCGTCGCCACGGCGAGGTGCGGTTGTTGCGCCGCGGCGACGCAGTCGTGATCCAGACCCTGCTCTCGAGCAAGGTCCTGAAGCGCGTCGTGGCCGGCATCCGCGACCGCGAGCTGGAGAGCTGGCCTCCCGGGCGGGAAGGGCACACAGCCGCACTCGCCTATCTCGCTGCCCTCGACGCCGCGACGAAGGCGACCCTGGACGGGCCGCCGAGATCTCACGAAAAGACCAGCATCGGCGCCGCGAACACACGCGACCGTCGCCGAATCCTGCTGGTCGAATTCATCCTCTCGAAGTCCCGGCATGGCGTCGTGATCGCGCATCCGAAGCTACTGGACAAGCCCTCGGGAGAACTCACACTCACGGGCGTAAACGAGGAACAGGCGCTCGATGTGCCTCGGTCATTCGTCGAACGAGACATGAAGTTGATCGCGGACGATCGGGGGCTGAGTCTCCCGAGACTCGAACACGATTGAATCGCATCGTCCGGCTGTCCTACTTCGCCGGGCGAGTCCTCGGGCGGACGGCGACGCGTCGCGGGCCGCGATGCATTCGCCGCAGGCTTCCATGCACGCTTTGCAGATCTCGCGATGCTTCACACGCCTGAACGTGCGCCGGCCCGAGCTGCGTATATCGCCCTCCCCTCTTCCGACTCGGCCCAAGCATCGATCCACTGCTCGATTGCGAGTTGACGGGAGACGAGCCGGCGACGAGCCTCGAGCTGGATCCGCATCGCTTCGCGATCGACCTCCGGGCCCACCGCGTCGGAGACGACACGCACGTCCTCGAACGCCGCAGCGAGCCCAGAGACGAGAGCCAGCGCCTCACCCCGCAGCGCCCCGGCGCAGGATTGCATGCTCGCGACGAGCGCCGTATCGAAGCGGAGAAGGCTCTCACGCAGAGACGCCACCGCCGCGTTGCTGCGCTCGAAGAGCGGCGGAAGTCGGCCGGGTGTGAAGTCGGTTTCGAATAACGCCGCGTCGAAGAGATTCTGGGTCAGGCCCGCGAGCTCGGCGCGACGGGCATCATCGAGCGCACCCTCGACGGGCTCGTGACTGGCTTGACCATGTAGAGAGCCGATCTGCGCAAGCTGATTCCCATACGCACGCAAAATTTCATCGGACTGCGCCCACGGGGAATCGGGACCGATCTCGCGCAGCGCCTCGAGAGCGAGCTCTATCTGCGCAGCGATGCGGACCCGATATAGCTTCGAGGCGCTCGCGGGCCAGAGAAGTCGCGTGGAGAGCCATCCGATCAACGCTCCGAGCGATACGATGCAAACCACGCTGTAGGCGCCGTAGACATCCATCGGAGCGGCAAGCCCTCCAAAGGCCGGGACCAGTGCCACCTGCAGGGCGTTGTCATTGACGTCCTTGTACTCCGGGCGCGAGTATCTCCAGTAGGCGAACCCACCGGCAAGCACGAGCGGAAAGAGCAAGGCGAGCGGCAGGCGGCCCGCGAAAGGGAATAGATAGACGATCGCGAGGTCGACCAGCACCCATACGATCGCCACGGTGACTGCAACCGCGAAGAGCCTCTGCCAGCCCGCGCCGCGGGTCGCAGGGCTTGCCCCCCTGAAGGCAACCTGGAGGATCAGCATGTTCAGCTCCCAGCCGAGAACCAGCATCGCCAGGTAGGATGCACAGACCGCGAACCCCACGCGAAGCGAAGTCTTCACACGCAGGGGATCGAGCCGGATTCCAGGCCTGATTCGGCCACGAGAAGGACGCGTATCGGGATCGGATGCGTCGTCCGATGCGAGGCGAGTCAGGGTTTCCTCGAGGTTCGTGAAGATCCGCAGAAGATCCCTCAGTGCCTCGTCCCGATCCTCGGCCGGGCGAACGGATCGCGAACGCCCCGGGTCGCGCTCCGCCTCGCCTGCCACCTCACCTGCGACCTCCACTGCCACCGCAACTGCGCGGAGCCTCTCGGCGACGTCCGCCGCGAATCGAGCGGGAGCGCGTTCCCCCTCGAGCGCCTCGGCGACATGCTCGAGGGCACCCTCCAGGCTGCGCCCGAGCTCGGCGTGGATCCCGGTCGACCCTTCGAGTCGCGTAGAAGTGGTGGCGTGAGGCGTGGCGGTGGTCGCGAGCGTTCGCACACGCGAGGCCAACGCCTCCAGCTGCAGGGCCACATGCGTCAGCGCAGTCACCTCCGAATGCGAGACATCGAGCTCTGCTCGCAGCGGATCGATGAGGGCGAGCTGGCCGACCAG
>CBDUYG010000599.1:0-2965 GCA_965371385.1 uncultured Myxococcales bacterium
CGGGATGGTCGGAGGAGATCGACGATTTCGAGAGCCAGATGTCCCTGCGCAAGCAGAGCAAGCTCGACGAGAAGGTCTTCGCCGAGACGCGCCTGCGGCGCGGCGTCTACGGCCAGCGATACGACAATGGCCAGCGCCACGACGGTATCGCCGACCGCACCCTGGCCTATGCCGATGTTCCCACCAAGGGGCCGGATACCGTCTGGGACGCCCCAGGCATGTCTCGAATCAAGATCCCCTACGGCGGAGTCTCCCCCGCGCAGCTCGAGGTGCTGGCGGATCTCTCCGAGGAGTACTCGGACTCGATCCTGCACATCACGACGCGCCAGGACATCCAGCTCCACTTCATTCACATCGAAGACACCCCCGACCTGATGCGCCGCCTCGCCGCGGTCGACATCACGACGCGTGAGGCCTGCGGCAATTCGGTGCGCAACGTGACGGGCTGTCCCCTGGCCGGTGTCTGCAAGACCGAACAATTCGACGTCTCGCCCTACGCCGAGGCGCTGATGCGCTTCATGCTGGGCCACCCCGACGTCCAGGACTTCGGCCGCAAGTTCAAGCCGGCGTTCTCGGGCTGCGAGCACGAGGCCTGCGGCCTGGTGCAGCTTCACGACGCCGGCTTCGTCTCGAAGATCGTCGACGGCAAGCGTGGCTTCAAGGTCGTGGTTGGGGGTGGCCTCGGAACCGTGCCCCACCAGGCCGAGGTGCTGAGCGAGTTCACCCCCGAGGAGGAGTTCCTGCCGGAAATGCAGGCGGTGGCGCGCGTCTTCGCCCGACTCGGTGAAAAGCGCAATCGCAACAAGGCACGCATCAAGTTCCTGGTCGCCAAGCTGGGGATCGAGGAGTTCCGCCGGCTGGTCAAGGAGGAGCGCGAAACGCTGCCCCATGACGATCGCTGGACGGAGTTCCTGAGCGACATGAAGCAGACGAGCGGTGAGCCGGTCGGTCCCGGTGCCGCGCTTCCTGCCGGCGAACGTCCCGAGGGCTTCGATGCCTGGTTCGAGACCAATGTCCGCGACCAGCGCCAGGAAGGCTACTCAGTCGTGACCTTGAATCTGCCCCTCGGCGACCTCACGGCGGTTCAGACCCGGGCGCTGGCGGACATCGCCCGCAAGTTTGCAGGCGACAACATCCGCACCACCGTCGAGCAGAACATCGTGCTTCGCTTCGTACAGAACTCCGAGCTGGTGGCGATCTACGAGGAATTGAACGTCGCCCAGCTCGCCATCCCCGGCGGCGAGACGATCGTCGATGTGACCTCCTGCCCGGGAACCGACACCTGCAAGCTCGGGATCGCGGCCAGCCGCGGCCTCGCGGGCGAGCTGCGCAAGCGACTCACCCTCAAGTCGGCGACCCTGCCCCAGGCGGTCAAAGATCTGCGAGTCAAGATGTCCGGCTGTTTCAACAGCTGCGGCCAGCACCACGTCGCCGACATCGGCTTCTACGGCAACAGCCGCAAGGTCGACGGTCGCCGGGTGCCCCACTTCCAGGTTATCCTGGGCGGGCAGTGGGGGGAGAACGCCGGGCACTACGGCATGGCGATGGGCGCGGTTCCCAGCAAGTCCGCTCCGGATGTCGTCGACACCCTGGCCGAAGCCTACGTGCAGAAGCGTGAGGGCAACGAGTCCTTTCGGGCCTGGGTCGAGCGCATGGGCAAGCGCAGCATGCGCGAGATCATCAAGCCCTACATGAAGGTGGCCCCCTACGCCGAAGCTCCGGAGTTCTACTCGGATTGGGGAGACGTGCGCGAGTTCTCGATCGGTGATCTCGGTATCGGCGAGTGCGCCGGAGAGGTCGTTTCGCTCTTCGGGATCGAGGTCGTGAGGGCCGAGTCCCAGGGCTTCGACGCCCAGGTCGCGCTCGAGGAGGGCGATTACGAGGAGGCCGAGGATCTCGCCTACCGCGCGATGCTCACCGCCGCCCGGGCCCTCGTTCGCACCGAGTTCATCGACGTCACCGAGAATCCGGACGACATCGTAAAGGAGTTCCAGTCGCGCTTCTTCGACAACGAGCGCTTCTTCGACAAGTACGCGAAGGGCAAGTTCGGTCGCTACCTGCTGGATCGGCACGAGTCGAAGGCGGGCGACGTCAATCGCGACGTGGCCTCGCGCCTGATCGAGGAGTCCCAGCTCTTCATCGAGGCGGCCCATGCGTGTGAGACGCGCATCGTCGAAGAGGCGGCTGCGGCGCCTGCCTAGCGACGAATTCGTGAGGGCCTGAGCCACGCGGCGCAGCTGCGCGTCTCGGACCGAAACCTTCAACCCCGCACGGGGAACCCGATCACCATGACACCGAAGCGAATCACTGCCAAATTCTTCGTCACCCCGGATCCAACCGCTGCGGTGGATCTCGACCCCTTCATTGGGATCTTCCACCGCTTCATCCAGGAGAAGTCGGTGGAGGGGCTCTTGATCGACGTCGCGGACTACATCCACGTGCCGGAAGGCCCCGGGGTGATCCTGATCGGCCACGACGTGGACTACGGCATCGACTTGGTTGGCGGCCATGCGGGTCTGCTCACGATTCGCAAGCGGATCGAAGAAGGGACCCTCGAGGAGGGGCTCGTCGATACCCTTCGCAAGGCACTCGGCGCGGTGAAGGCCATCGAGGCCGACTCGGGCTCCGGCCTGCGCTTCGCGACGGATCGGGTGAGGCTCCAGATCTTCGATCGCCTCGTCGCGCCCAACGCGGAGGAGAGCTTCGACGCTGCCAAGGCCGAGTTCGAGGCTCTGGCCACGAGGCTCTTCGCCGGCTCGGTCGAGGTCGTGCGCAGAGTGGACGCAGAGGACGCGCGAAACGCGCTGGCGGTCGAGCTGGTTGCCGGCGAGACTTCCGACGTGGATACCCTGCTCGGCCGCCTCGCCGGGTGACTCACGGTTCGACCGAACCGAAAGGAAGCATCATGGATCAGCAATGCGAGTGGGACGTCAGCGTCGAGGACCTCAAGAGGCTGCGAGACGAA
>CBDUYG010000600.1:0-2962 GCA_965371385.1 uncultured Myxococcales bacterium
CACCTCCAGCGCGCCCCCGTGATCCAGGCCTACCGTTTCGCCGAGGACATGGCGCTCTCGCCCGACGACGTCGTCTGGAGCGCATACCCCTTCTTCTGGAGCGCGGGCATCGCGATGGCACTCGGTGCCAGCCTCGCCGCCGGCGCCCCTCTCGTCATCGAGCAGGTCTTCGATCCCGAAACCGCCCTCCGGCGCATCGAAGAATTCAAGGCCACCACCATCCAGGCCTGGCCCCACCAGGAAAAAGCCATGGCCGAGCACCCCAGCGCCGGCGAGCGCGACCTTTCGAGCGTCCGCAAGATCGAGTTCGCCAACCCCCTCGCGAAGGTCGTGGGACTCGAGAAGGACGACTGGGGAACCTACGGCTCCTATGGCTGCAGCGAGACCTTCACGATCTGCTCGTCCCTCCCGAGCTGGGCCTCGGCCGAGCAGCGCAGCGAAACGAGCGGCAAGCCCCTCCCGGGCATGACGATCCGCATCGTCGATCCCGAATCAGGCGAGCTTGTCTCCCAGGGAGAGAAGGGAGAGATCGCCGTCAAGGGAGCCACCTTCATGCGCGGCTACTACAAGGTCGAGCCCGAGCTCACCGTCGACGAGAACGGATTCTTCCGCACCCAGGACGGTGGCCACATAGACGAGGATGGCTTCCTCCACTGGTCCGGACGCCTCTCGAACCTGATCAAGACCGGCGGCGCCAACGTCTCCCCCCTCGAAATCGATGCCGTCGCGAACGAGCGAGACGACATCCGGGTCGCAATGGCCGTCGGAATCCCCCATTCGACCCTCGGCGAAGCGATCGTGCTCTGCGTCGTTCCTGCCGCGGGCCACGACCCGGCGGCGGAGGACATCCGCGGCTTTCTGAAAGAGCGCCTCTCCGCCTACAAGCTTCCCAAGCGGATCCTCTTCTTCAGTGCGGACGAGCTCAGCTATACGGGAAACCAGAAGATCCAGCTGGCCCCCTTGAGAGAGGCCGCACGCAAGCGCCTCGAATCCGAAGAGGCCGAGATCGACGGCCACGTCTATCGCGCGACTTGATCGGCGACGCGATCACTCGACCGTTACGCGGTACCCGCACCATCGATCCGCGCTCCCTCTTGCACGCCGCCGCATTGGGCTAGAGAAGGTGCTGCTCGACGAACATCGACTTCGAGAGGGTCTCGAAGAAGTGGAGGTAGATGTCGGGCTTCTCGACGGGGCGCAGGGCGAATTGGGCGCTGGCGCGAATGACCAGCTGCTCTTCATTGCGGGGGCGCACCGTCACCGTGAGTCGTACCAGGTCGCTGCGGTGCCAGAAGGGCCCCCAGGTGCGCATGGTGCGGGTGAAGATCAGCAGGGTCTCGTCGTCGTAGAGGTGATAGAGCGGGTCGTAGGCGTGCCGTGAGCGCTCGTCATCCCCGAAGCGCTTGCCCGAGACGATCCCCAGCTCCTCGTCGACGACCTCGAGCTGGAAGCCGAGGTCCTGGAGGGTGGCGACGACGACCTCGAGGGTACGCTCCAGATCGTGGGTGTCGTATACGCGGCTCTGGGCGGCGCGCTGCTGGACCTGGCTGAAGTCCGAGCGCCAGACCTGCTCGCGCGAGTCCCACTGAATGCCGTGCCGGATCTCGTAGAACGAGCAGCCGGGGGCCACCGCGGCGAGGCAGAGAACGAGGATCGCGCAGGCGATTCCGCCCGGAGGGCGCCTCATGGTTGCTCGATGAAGAGCGCTCGTTGCAGGCTCGCGAAGAAGTTCTGATACGCCTTCGGATCCTCGAGAGGTGCGTTGTTGTAGATCGCGTTGACGCGAATCAGCATCTTGCCGCCGGTCTGGGGCCGAACGGTGACCGTCACAGCGATCACGTCGTAGTAGTTCGGCTCGGCAAAGCGGGCGGCGGTTACGAGACCGAGCTCGGCGTTGGCGCGTTCGATGATGAAGCCGAGATCCTGGAGGGTCGCCATCACGCCCCGGATTGCTCGCTTGCGATCTGTGATCTCGAAGCTGCGACTCTGATAGCTCCGCAGCTTCAGCTGTTCCTCGGTGGGCGCGAGGAGGTTGGGCTGGGGCTGGGGCGGCATCGCGCACGAGGCGAGCGCGAGCAGCAGGGCCGAGGCTACGATTCGAAACCGACGATGCATGATGGTGACGAGCGCTCCCATTCAGATCTTGAAGGGTTCGAGGAAGACGGCCTGGGAGAGCCGAACGAAGAAGCGCTGATAGATCTCCGGATCGCGGATCATCTCCATGCGCTGGATGCCGGGAGGGATGTACTCCGACTGGCCCTGGCCTCGGGATTCCGAGCCGTCCCCCTTCCACACCACCCGGTAGAAGAGGATTCGCACTTCGTGACGCGTGCCCGCCGCGTTGAGGGGGCGCGCGACCAGGCTGGCCGAGATCTTCTGCTGGAGGTCGACCGGGATCTGGCTGCTCCCGATGAGGACGAGGACGAAACGCGCGATCTCCTGGCCGTATTCCCGCGCCGTGCGTTCCTTCGCGGCTCGCAGATAGCCGACGTCGGGCACGCTCTCCTCGATCTGGAATCCGAGATCCTGGAGCACGGCCGCCGAAGCCGACATCAACTCGATCTCGTCCTGGGTCTCGAAGACGCGGGTCTGGTTGGCACGGTGGGCGGGACTGTCGGGGCCGACGAGCAGCAGGTCCGCGGGGTCCTGCCTCGGCGTCGCACAGCCCCAAGGCAGGGTCAGCAGCAGCCCGAGCGCGACCAGCGCGCGGCGCCGCTCAGAATTGCGTGGAGTTGTACGCAAAATCCCGGACTCGCTTCTCCTCGTCGAACTTGATGATGACGGTCAACGTCCGCTGACGCGTCGAGCTCGATCTCGTCGACCGATCCCCCCCCACGATGATCAGGGTCGCGTAGCTCGAGCGAACGGTATCGACGCGATCCGAGGAGATCTTGTCGTAGATCCAGACTTCGCGCCGCTTCTCGTCGGTCGTCACGATGTTGGGCGAGCCCAGGATCTCGGC
>CBDUYG010000601.1:0-2962 GCA_965371385.1 uncultured Myxococcales bacterium
ACATCGCTCATCATCCTGATTCCCATACTGCTCGCCCTGCCCGCGGCGGCGCAGGACGTCGAGTCGACCTCCAACCCCCAGCAGATCCTCGCGCGCCTCGGGGACCCGGATCTCCCGGTATCTCCCCCCCAGCGGCGCCGGATCGTGCGGCTGGCGCGCGATGCGCGTTGGGCGGCCCCGGTCGAGCTCGACAGGGAGTTTCGGGTGCGCGCCCCCGCCGGAACCCGATCCCTGATCTTCAGCATCGGAACCAAGGCCGGAGTAGACCGCCAGGTCAAGGTGCGCTTCCAGGTTGCGCGGGTCCAGGGCTCCCGGCGCGACATTCTCTTCGACGAATGGCGACCGGGCGGTGAAGAGAAGTGGAACGATCGAAGGATCTCGCTCCCCGAACATGAGGGAGAGCTGGATCTGGCGTTTCGAATCCTGGGGAGTACTTCTCCGGTCGAGGAAGAAGAGGAGCGCGCGCCTGGTGGCGACTCGATTCGCGGCTGGTGGGGCTCGATTCTCTTCGCCGGGAAGGAGCCTTCGAAGCCCCTCACCTTCGCGAAGGATCGCCAGCGCCCCAACGTCCTGCTCGTTTCCCTCGACACCCTGGGTGCGGAGTATCTCGGCGCCTTCGACCCGGCCCACCCGATCAGTCCCCGAATCGATGCCTTCTTGAATCGGGGCTTCTCCTTCCGGCAGGCGCTGGCTCCCTACCCCTCGACCCTGCCCTCCCACAGCTCACTCTTCACGGGCCTCCGCCCCATCCACCACGGCCGCTACAAGGGGACTCAAAAATCCCTCCTCTCCCAGGTACAGCGCATGGCGGATGCGGGCTACTTCACCGCTGCGTTTACGGAGAACGTCTATATCAGCTCTCACCATGGCTTCGCGGCGGGCTTCGATTGGTATGATGACGGTGATGCGAACAAGGCGGAGGCCGTCTGGGGAAACGCCCGAGAGACCTTCGGGAACGCCGCCCAATGGCTGATGACGCGCGGCAACGACTACCGCTTCTTCCTCTTCGTACATACGTATGAGGTCCACTCGCCCTATGTGATCAAGGATCGGGTCTCGAGGCGGACACGGCAAACCCTCAATCCGGACGACCCACGGCAGCTTGATCCGCAGGTGCTCGCCGAGTGGATCATCAAGCACAATTACGGCGAGAAGATTCGCGGCCGGCGTGATATCGAGCTTCTGGCCTCGTTACACCGGGCCGAGATCGCATCCCTCGACGTGCTCTTCGGAAAGTTCATCAAACGACTGTCCCGACTCGGCCTCGCGCGGGATACCCTCGTCGTCGTGACCTCCGATCACGGCGACCTCTTCGGTGAAGATGGTCGGCTCGGTCATGGCGTCTCACTCCACAACAAGGTGCTGCACGTGCCCCTGGCGTTCCGCTGGCCCGGTGTCGTTGTGCGCGGAGGAACCTCCCAGAAGGTGGAGCTGGTGGACGTGATGCCGACCCTGCTCGAGATGGTGGGTGAAGACGTGCCCAGCGCTCTCGACGGAAGGAGCCTCAAGCCCCTGCTCCTGGGGACCGGCCCCATCCCGGAACGTCCCGCCTTCTCCGAGCTGATCTACGACCCCGGAGCCTGCCCCAAGAAGCGCCGTGGATGCCGCGTGGACCGTTTCTCGGTACAGACCGAGCGTTTCAAATTCGTGACCTCCCAGGTTCCCGAATATGAACACCTCTACGATCTGAAGGCCGATCCCGCGGAGAAGGTGGACGTCTCGGCGGATCATCCGGCAGAGGTGAGACGACACCGCGCCTATCTCGAGGATTACCTCTCCGAGCAGGAAGCCCCCGAGGCTACCGAGCAGAAGGCGATCGAGCAGGGGGTCGAGATCGATCCCGAGACCCAGCGGCTCTTGAAAGAGCTGGGCTATATCGAGTGATGTTCCTCGTGTCCCGGTCGTGTGCGAATCGGGTACTCATCCTCTGACCCGACTTCGGCTTCGAGACGAGTCCTTCAGCCAGGCCGCAGGCCGAGCTGGTCGCCGAGCTCCAGGATCAGGCGGTCCAGATCCCAGTCATCGTCGACCACACCGAAGATATAGCGATCGGGACGCACCACGACCGCCGGATGCGCGTCGAAGAGCGGGTCGACACGGCCGAGCGTGACCTCCAATCCTTCGAGAGCGAGAACGCGGCCCCCGAGGCGCTCGAGAATGGCCGTCGCATCGGGGCCAAGCCCGAGGTCGGCCTGCTTCGCAGCCACGATCGCAAAACTCCTTCCGAGAAGCTCGTCGAGTCGGCACTCTTCACCGCCCGGTCGACGGACCGTGGGCTGGCACAGAATGCCTCCGACGGGAGATTCCTTGCCGAGCTGCTCCTTCACGAGGACGCCCCCGCGCAGCGGCGGTACGGTTCGCCCCTGGCCGTAGCCCGCACTCGGGTCCGTCGCGGCGTGAGGATCGGGGAGGCCCGCCTCCCGGGCCGCCAGCGTCTCCATCAGCCGCCCTATCGCCACGGCCCACTCGACGAGATCGCGAGCGTGGGCGTCACGTTCTGCCTGATAGCTGTCGAGGAGGCTTTCATCGCAGTCACCCGAAAGCACGAGGGGGATCTTCCAGCCCAGGTTCACCGCATCACGGAACCCGGCATTGAGTCCCTGCCCCAGGAAGGGGGGCGTCTGGTGCGCCGAGTCCCCCGCCAGGTAGACCCTCCCCTCGCGCCAGCGATCGGCGGTCGCGGCATGAAACTGGTAGACCGCGGCGCGGCGGATCTCATAGTGCTCGGGCGGCAGCCAGGAACGGAGCAGGTCCTCGATGCGCTCGGGACGCAGCATCTCGTCCCGGGTCTCGCCCTCGAGAAGCTGGAACTCCCAGCGGCGATTCGGGTCCTTGACGCAGACATAGGTGGTCAAGCGCTCCGGGTCGCAAACCTGCATCATCTCGATGGGTAGATCGGCATCGGGCCCCATGACGATGTCGACCACCAGCCAGTCCTGATCGTAGCCGAGACTCTGCCACT
>CBDUYG010000602.1:0-2952 GCA_965371385.1 uncultured Myxococcales bacterium
CGAATCGATAGGTATTTATGTTCGGGGAGCGGAGACCCTTGATGTCCCCGAAATCGAGCTTCAAGTCGTCGAGATCCCCGGTCTCGAAGTAGACGTCACCATCATCGATCGCCTTCATTTCTCCAGCGAGCCAGCTCCCGTCGTTCATCCGGACCCAGTCCTTGCCGTCGGTGCCGGCACCGGGAGGGGCCCAGCCCTCGCTGCCCGGAGGACCGACGGCCTGCGCCGTTCCCGCCCAGAGGAGGACGGCCCAGATTGAAATCATGCGAACAACGATATTGAAGCGACTCGGGTGTCTGGTCATGGGCGCGACTTTATAGCCGATCAAACGGGGAGTCCATACTTCGCGCCCCTCTTCGCCACGATCCGCGGGGACGTGGAGAGCCGGCTGGGTCCGGGTCCGGCGATATCCGCCCACAGCCGCCAAGAGAGTCTTCGGGCGACTTGGAGTCACTTCGGACGACTTGATGGCGTCAAGTCTGCGTGTCATGCTGAGAAGATTCGCCCGGCGAGAGATCCGGCGAGACGACACCCCTGACCGGCCACCCCGCTACGGTGGCCCACCAATTTGACGACAAGGAGAGATCGATGAGGCCTTCAACCCTCTTGCTGGCGGTGCTGCTGGCACCCCTCGCGTGTTCGACCCCACAGATCGCGTCGCTCGACCCCATTCCTCTCACACCCCAGTCGAACGAAGAGATCGACCTGAGCTACGTCGTACTCCTCGTAGACGCCTCCGGATCGATGACGAAGCGCGGCCTCTTCCCCCAGGAGAAAGCGACCGTGGAGTCGTTTACGGGCACAATGCCCGAGGGCGACTACCGGGCCGGGCAGATCTCCTTTGGCGGCAGCGAGCGCGACGTGGAGGCCCTCGACGCCTACAGCCGGGATCGGATGAATCGCGGTGCCGACGAGCTGGTGTTTCTCGACAAGGACACGCCCCTCGACGACGTGCTGCTCGAGACCCGGGCTCTGTTGCGCGGCCGGCCCGGAAAGGCGGCGATCGTGCTCTTTTCGGATGGTCGTCCCACGACCGCGGAGGGTGCCAAGCCGGGCGATGCCCAGGCGCTCTGGGCTGCAGACCAGATCATCGCGTCTCGCACCTCGCCGACCTGCTTCCATACGATCCAGACCTCGGATGATCCCGCCGGAGAGGCGTTCTTGCGGCAGCTCTCCGGGAAGACTTCCTGCGGCTCCTACAGCACGTCGGAATCCCTGGGCAACATCGCCTCGATGCACTCGATCCAGCGTGCGGTCTTCCTGGGCGCACGCCCTCCCCAGGTCGCCGCGGCCCCGCTCGACTCCGATGGCGACGGCGTGACGGACGACCGGGACCAGTGCCCCGGCACTCCGGCGGGCGTCTCGGTGACGCCTCAGGGCTGCTGGCTCGGCGAGCCGATTCTCTTCGGCTTCGATAGCGCCGAGCTCACCCAGGAATCGCGCACTCGCCTCGACCGCATCGCGGAAGCGCTGGCGGAGAACCCTGATTTCCGCATCCGGGTCGAGGGAAATACCGACTCGAGGGGCTCCCAGGCCTACAACCTCTCGCTGGGCGAGAAGCGGGCAGAGGCCGCCCAGGGTTATCTCGAGAGCCGGGGCGTCGTTGCCGACCGCTTCGAGGTGCTCACCTGGGGCGACGAGAAGCCGGCCTACTCGAATGACACCGAGGCGAACCGGGCCCGCAATCGCCGAGTGGACTTCTCGCGCGCTCCCTGATTCGCGAAGCGGATTCAAAAAAGCAGAGAGGCCCGGCGGATTCGATTCCACCGGGCCTCTCGTCGTTTCGATGGCCGCCGTCGATCTCAGTCGAGCGATCGGCGCCTGATCTCAGCTCTTGTCGAGCTCCTTGTCGATGATCGCCTTGAAGCTGTCGTAGGGCTTGGCTCCCGAGAGGAAGCGGCCGTTGATGAAGAAGCCGGGTGTGCCCGTGACTCCGAGCTTCGAGGCTTCACGCTTGTCGGCCTCGATTCGCTTCTTCACCTCGGCGGAGGCCATGTCCTTCTTGAACTTCTCGACATCGAGCTCGAGCTGGCCCGCCCACTCGACATACTTCTCTTCCGAGAGCGCGCGCTGATTCTTGAAGAGCAGGTCGTGCATCTCCCAGAACTTACCCTGGTTACCCGCCGCCTCCGCGGCCTGGGCCGCCCCCATGGCCTTGTTGTGGAACGCGAGGGGAAGGTTCTTGAAGACGACCTTCACGTCGTCGGGGTAGTTCTCGTTGATCTTCGCGAGGGTCGGGCCTACCCGCGCGCAGAAGGGACACTGAAAATCCGAGAACTCCACGATCACCACCTTGGCGTCCTTCGGTCCCTTGTATTGGCTCTCGCCGATGGCGACGGTGTAGACCTTGTCCGGATCCGGTCCTCGCCGCCGCGCCGGCTTGGCGGGCGCCGCGGGGGCCGCGGGCCTGGCCGCAGCGGCCGTCACGACCGCGGTCTGGAGATTCTTCATGGCGAGCTCGAACTCGGGAATCTGCGCGCTCACCCGATCGACGGACTGCGAGACGAGAAAGGCCCCGCCCAGCATGCAGACACCAAGGATCGCTGCCGCGACAATGATTTGGCTTCCGTTGCTTCCCACGTTCCGGCTCTCCTTCGTCAAGTGTCAATCGTCAATTGTCAATCTCGTACTACGGGCACGGTCTGAATCCCGGGGGCGCAGTATAGCACCCCTCTTCGACGGATTTCGCCCGACGCACGAGCCCGACAGGTTCAAAGCCAGTGTATTCGATCGGGCGTCGAATCTTCGAGGAATCGTCGAATCGACCACCCGGTGAGATCCAACCCGGACGCCTCCCTCGCAGAAGACCGGGAACTCTTCTCGAATCTCCTGCTCGACGAAATCCTCCTCGATGGGTCGGCCCGGCCGGAGAATCCGTTCGCCTTGACGCCTGGGGGCTCGCAGTGGAGACTTCTCCTCGGGACGTGGCGAGCTCGATCTGCGAGACGAGCG
>CBDUYG010000603.1:0-2933 GCA_965371385.1 uncultured Myxococcales bacterium
AAGCGGGGCAGGGAACGTGATCTGCCCGCTGCAGCCCGCGCCCTGCTCCTACTTGCCCTGGAGCATGAAGGCGATCACGAATCCATAAATCGCGATGGACTCGATGAGCACCATGGCGAGAATGAAGTTGGTGAACATCGCGCCTGCGGCGCCGGGATTGCGCGCGATGCCCGCGGTGGTGTTGCCCGCGGTCATCCCCTGGCCAATCCCGCAGCCGAGGCCCGCGAGGCCGATCGCGAGGCCGGCGCCGATGCCCGCACCCATGTTTCCGCCGCCGCCGGCGGTCTCAGCGAGGGCAACGCCCGGCACCACGACGGCGATGAGGGCCCAGAAAAGCAACTTTCCAAACTTGCGCATGACGATCTCCTTGGTTGAATTCGAATAAGATGAATTCGAAACAGTTGACTTCAAAATGAACGAAACGTTGAAGGTGAAGGTGAAATTCGAAGGTGAGACGAGAGCCCTGCCCCCAACCGGGATGCTGGCTCGGCGAACTCTCAGTGGGCCTCCTCGAGGGCGGACCCGATGTAGAGCATCGTGAGGAGTGCAAAAACGAATGCCTGCAGGAAGCTCACCAGAAGGCCAAGGGCCATGAAGATCGACGGCACGACAATCGGAACCATCGAGATCCAGAGCATCACGACCGTGTGGTCGGCGAACATGTTGGCGAGCAGACGAACCGTGAGCGTCACGACGCGGGCAGCGTGAAGCACCAGCTCGAGGGGCAGAAAGATCGGCGTCAACAGCCGGACGTGAAACGTCTTGCCCCCGATCTTGACGTCCAGGAGCGCGGGACCCATGAACTGATAGATGTACTTCCAGCCGTGGGCCTTGATCCCGATATAGTTGTAGGACACGAACGAGATGATCGCCCAGGCGCACGCCGTATTGACGTCCGAGGTCGCGCCAAGCATCCAGGGCACGAGGTTCATCAGGTTGGCGACCAGGATGAAGAAGAACATCGAGCCCACGAGGGGGAAGTACCTGCGATAGTCGGGACCCATGATCGACTCCGCGAGCTCGGCAAGCTGGACGACGATCACTTCGAAGATGTTGCGCAGTGTCACCCCTTCATCGGGGAGCACGCCTCCGCCCTCGACGGCGAGTCGCTTCTTGATCGACATTCCCGCAAGCAAGAGCACCCCAGCAGCGAGAAGAGTCGCTTGGAATATCCAGTGAATCCCGACACCCTGCAGTGGTGCGTATATGCCCGTCATACCATTTCCTCATCTTCTGCTTCGGCGGGGTCGCGATCGCCGGCGCGCCACACGCTGTAGTTGTCCCAGCTCGGGTCATCGGGCGGGAGCGCGGCCCCGGGCGCCTGCTCGATCACGGCGGGTCGGTTCCAGAGCGCGGCCGCCACCGTGGCGGGCATGCTGATCGAGAGCCCCAGCACGAGTCCGATGGGATCCGCGCCCGCAAACATCGCCGCCACGATTCCGCCGCAAAGCAGGGACAGTCGCAGCCCCAGTACAGCGATCCAGGGCTTGCCCCCGTTCACCACCCCGGTAAAGAGCATCTCGGCGCCACCGTGGAGGAAGCGGAAGTTGAGCGCCTCCATCGCGGCTCCCAACGCGAGGCTGCTCGCGAAGTGGGGCGTCGCGAACGCGAAGGAGGCCGCAACCGCCCCCGCGCTGATCCCCATGTTGAGCCGCTCTGCCGGATAAAGCTTCATCATTCCTGGCGCGCCGTGGCGCTCCTCCTGCCGCGATGGAGGGGAGGTGCGTTCACCGCATCCTCCCTTGCCTCGCGCGTATCAGTCTCTTTTCTAGTCTCGGTCCCGGTCTTCGTTTTCGTCATCGCCGAAGAGGCCAAAGCCAATCATCGGTCCGTCATTCTCACCGGAGCCAGACTCCGCATCATCCAATGCTTCCCGCTGCGACGCGTCGCTCTTCGAGCCCGCGTCGGTCTCTCCCATCTCCGCTGAACCCGGTCTCATCCGGGTCAGGCGCAGGACCATCGCGGCGAATCCAATGACCGCTCCAACAATGACCCCCGTCGTCGAAGATCCGAGATGTCCACCCGCCCAGTAGCCGAGCCCGACTGCGATGGGAACCGCGAGGACTGCCTCGAGCGCGCCCTGATATGCGGACGCCTGCTTCCTGGTCAGTCTGCTTCTCGTCGTCTCTTCTTCCTCGTTGGCGGCTCGCATCACTGGTGCGTCGAGCCCACCGGGAGAATGCGGCGCGCATATTAGCCGACCGCCTTTTCCCCCTCAACGCAGCGGATCGTGGCATTTCGCGAGCTTTTCCCTCCATCTCGGAGCTCGGCTCGGAGACCCGGAACGATACAGAAGAGCCCAGACCGATCGTTCCCCTCAGGCCGTCGAGGGGGAAGAGACCCGCGCCGCCTTCTTCATCGCCCCCCGCGCGACCTCCAGCGTCTGGCGAATGTCGGCTGGGCGATGGGCGGTCGAGACGAATGCGGCCTCGAAGGGGGAAGGCGCGAGATACACCCCTCCCTCGAGCATCTCGGCGAAGAAGCGCCGAAAGCGCGCCTGATTGGCGTTCTTCGCGTCCGCGAAGCAGGTCACGGGCCCGGGATGGAAGAAGAAGCCCAGCATCCCCCCCGCCGAGTCCGCGCTGAAGTCGACTCCCGCCTCAGCGGCGATTTCTCGCAGCCCCTGGGTGAGCTCAGCGCTCCTCGCTCGCAGCTTCTCCCACAGCTCCGGCTTCTGCAGCTCGCGCAAGGTCGCGAGTCCCGCCGCCATCGCGAGGGGGTTGCCCGAGAGGGTCCCAGCCTGGTAGACGTCGCCTGCGGGCGCGACCCGCGCCATCAGGTCCTTTCGGCCCCCGTACGCGGCCGCCGGCATCCCGCCCCCCACCACCTTGCCGAGGCAGGTGAGATCCGGCTTCACTCCGAAGAGCGTCTGGGCGCTGCCGGGGTGGACGCGGAAGCCCGTCATCACCTCGTCGAAGATCAGGATCGCGCCG
>CBDUYG010000604.1:0-2924 GCA_965371385.1 uncultured Myxococcales bacterium
GCGGCCGACTCGACCTACTCTCACCTCGCTTCCTTCGTTCGAAAGGCTCCAGCCGGCCAGATCGATGAGCTGTGGCGCCTCGTGGGCGCATCGTTGGAGACCCGAATCGACTCGAACCCCCTCTGGCTCAGCACCTCGGGCCTGGGCGTCGCCTGGGTCCACATCCGCCTCGATCGAACACCGAAGTACTACCAGTACGCCCCCTATCGCACGAGGCGCTGAAGAGCGGGCTCGATCACAGGATCGCGGGATCGCTCTACCGCCGCAGGGATTTTTCGGCCAAGCTACCGGTCATGAACCGCCGCATGCGTATGGCGCTGACCCTCGCGATCGGGTTGCTCTCGCTCGGTGAGCTCCTGCTCGTTCAGTGGGGCCTGCTCGCGTTTCGGGGAGAAGGGCTCGCCCTCGTGGAGTCCGCGCTCGGCCTGCTCGCACTCGCCTCGCTCAATTTCCGCCTATACCCCGCAGCCCGGCGGCGAATTCACGCATCGGGACTCTCCCTCGCATTCAGTCGGGTCTGGATCATGAGCAGCGTCGCCGTTCTCCTGACGGGGCTGCTCTTGACGGGGGTCTTCATCGTCGTCGGCGGAGCGGGCTGGGCTCTCGGGGTCTCGGGCGGCGACAACCTGCCGCTGATCTGGCTCGGGGGGCTGGTCGTCTTCGGCGGCTTCGGCTCGATTCTCTGGGGTACGACGGTCGGCAATATCCGGGTGCGCGTGGACCCGATCCACTTACCCCTTCCGGGCCTCCATCCGGATGTTGCGAAGCTCCGCATCGCCCACATCACCGATCTCCACATCGGTCCGCTCTTGCGTGCCGAGCGTCTGCGCGGCTTCGTCGAAACGATCAATCGACTCGACCCTGACCTGGTCGTGATCACCGGTGACATCTTCGACTTCGATCCGAAGTACATCGACGAGGGCTGCCGCGAGCTGGGCAAGCTGTGTGCGCGCCATGGTGTCTTCGCCGTGCTGGGCAATCACGACGTGTACACCGGCGCGGAGCTCGTCGCGGAGGGCCTCCGGAAGCTCAGCGGGATTCGGCTGCTGCGAGACGAGTGGGTCCGCATCGAAGTCGGGGAATCCGTCTTCGTGCTGGCGGGACTCGAGGATTCGGGAGAGGGCTGGACGGAGCGCCACGCGGAGAGCGCCGAGCTGGAGCAGCTTGCGAGCGATCGGCCGCCGGATCTCCCCTGCGTCCTACTCGCCCATCGGCCGAGCTACTTCTCCCAGGCCGCGCGCCTGGGCTTCTCGCTGGTGCTCTCGGGGCATACCCACGGAGGCCAGGTAGCCCTGCCCTTCGCTCCCAACCACAACGCCTCCCGAGTGATCGCCGACTGGACCCGGGGCACCTTCCGGGAGCGGGAATCGACCCTCTATGTGAATCGCGGCCTGGGCATGGCGGGTCTGCCCCTTCGAATCAACTGTCCGCGCGAGATCGCGCTGATCCGGCTCGGAGCGCCGTGATACGCAGAGCCGCACCCAGAGCGGGCTCTCCGCTCGGCTGGGCTCGGGAGCTCGGGAGCTCGGGAGAGAATTGTGGATCTTGGAATCCAGCAGAAGGTGGCCCTCGTTACGGGCAGCTACCGCGGCACCGGCGCCGGGATCGCCGCCCGGCTGGCGAGTGAGGGAGCGCGTGTGATCGTGCACGGCTTCGAGCCCGGGCAGCCGGACCCGGTCGTGGAGCGCATCGCGAACGCGGGCGGGGATGCGATCGGCGTCGTCGGCGACATCATGACCGATGATGGAGCCAACTCGGTCGTGAGCCGAGCCGCGGAGCTGACGGGCGGCATCGACATCCTGATCAACAACTACGGGGTCGCAGAGGGCGGCAGCTGGACGAAATCCACGCCCGAGGACTGGATCGACATCTACCAGAAGAACGTGCTCTCCGGCGTGCGGCTCGTGCAGCGACTGTCGCCGGGTATGCGCGAACGCGAGTGGGGTCGCATCGTCTGGCTCGGAACGGTCGGAGCGCTCCGACCCGCCGCCCGCATGCCCCATTACTACGCTTCGAAGGCCGTCCTCGCGAACCTCTGTTTGAGCCTTTGCAAGGAGCTGGCCAATACCGGAATCACGGTGAATCTCGTCAGCCCCGGCATCATCGCGACCGAGGAGGTCAAGGCTCACATCCTCCGGCGAGCAAGCAAGAAGGGCTGGGGAGACGACTGGGAATCGGCCCAGCGAGCCGCTCTCGCCGAAATGTTCGAGAATCCGACGGGACGTCTCGCCGAGGTCGATGAGGTCGCGAGCCTCGTCGCGTTCGTCGCGAGCGAGCGAGCCGGATACATCAACGGTGCCAACATGCGGATCGACGGCGGCGCCGCCGACTGCGCGATCTGACGGGCGTTTCGAGCGTGATGGGTCCAGCTCGTAGTCCCTGGATTCTGCAGCTCCGGACTACGCTCGCGGCGAGCTCCATCCCACGGCATCATGGGACCCGAAAATCCAACTCGGAGAAGATGGAATGACGCGCCTGGGCATGACGATCCCCCTCAATGGTATCCCCCTCCACGAGCACCGGGACTGGCTCGAGGAGATGGTCGACCTCGGCTACAGCGATTTCTGGAGCTCCGAGGCGATGGGACACGACGGGTTCACTCCCCTCGCGATGGCGGCAGCGTGGACCCCGACCGCCCGCCTCGGCATTGCGATCATTCCGGCCTTCACGCGCGGGCCGGCCCTGATGGCGCAATCGGTCGCCTCCCTGGCGGACGCCGCGCCGGGCCGCTTCGTGATGGGGATCGGTACCTCTTCCGACGTCATCGTCGAGCGCTGGAACAGCATCCCCTTCGAGCAGCCCTACCAGCGCGTGCGAGACATGGTCCGCTTCCTGCGGCGCGCGCTGGCCGGAGAGAAGGTGGACGAAAGCTACGAGACCTTCGAGGTGCACGGCTTCCGCTCGAGCATCCGCCTCGATCCCCC
>CBDUYG010000605.1:0-2918 GCA_965371385.1 uncultured Myxococcales bacterium
TCTACGTGGCGTTCATCACGATCTGGGTCTTCCTCGTCTACATCCCCCTGGCCCACATGGTCTGGGGCGGCGGCTGGATCGGTGCCGACCTCGGCGCCCTCGACTTCGCGGGCGGACTCGTGGTCCACATGTCGAGTGGCTTCTCTGCCCTCGTCGCGGCGATCTACATCGGACCGCGCATGGGCTATGGCAAGGAACCCATGCACCCCAATAGCCTGCCCCTCACGGTGATCGGCGCCTCGCTGCTCTGGGTCGGCTGGTTCGGGTTCAACGCCGGCAGTCAGCTTGCGGCCGACGGAACGGCGGGCCTGGCCTTCCTCACCACCCAGACTTGCGCAGCCACGACGACCTTCGTCTGGATCCTGATCGAGTGGCTGCACCGCGGCAAGCCGACCATCCTGGGCGCCGCGACCGGCGCCGTCGCGGGACTCGTCGCAATCACTCCGGCCTGCGCCTTCGTCGGTCCGGGCGGCTCGATCGCGATCGGAATCGGCGCCGCGATCATCTGTTACACGGCCGTGACTCTGCTGAAGCCCGCGCTGGGCTACGACGACTCCCTCGACGTCTTCGGCGTCCACGGCGTCGGCGGAATGTGGGGAGCCATCGCGACCGCGCTCTTCCTCGCACCGGGTGCAGCCGATGTCGGCAAGGGCGAGCAGCTCGTGAAGCAGCTGACGAGCGTGGGGTTCACCGCCGTCTACGCCTGTGTGCTCACGATCGGGATCCTCTTCGTGCTGAAGATGATCCTCGGGGACCTGCGAGTAAACGAAGACGACGAGTCCCAGGGTCTCGACCTCTCCGAGCACTCGGAGACCGCGTACGGTTGATCGGCACGTCCACTCGAGTGGACTACGAATCGTTGGCAGCCGGGCCTGCATTGCAATTGCACCACACGTGCACTGCGGGTCCGGCCTCTCCCTTTCCTTCGCTTCGAATCTCGTCGGCGCTCGTACACCGGTGCCCTCGTGAGATCCGCGCGGGAATCCTGACCGGGAGATTGGCTCCATGAAGCTGGTTCAGGCGATCATCCAGCCCTTCAAGCTCGACGACGTTCGCGATGCGCTCCAGAAGATCGGCGTCCGAGGGCTCATCCTGACCGAGTCCGGCGGATTCGGGCGACAGAACGGCCACGCCGAGCTCTACCGGGGAGCAGAATATGTCGTGGACCTGCTCCCGAAAGCGGCGATCGAAGTCCTGGTGAGCGCCACCGACCTCGACGCCGTCGTCGAGGCGATTCAGGAAGCGGCGCACACGGGGCGCATCGGCGACGGCAAGATCTTCATTCAGTCCGTCGAGAAGGTGATCCGCATCCGCACGGCCGAGCGTGACGAAGCGGCGATCTGATCGCGGAGCTTGGGCGCGTCCGTTCAAGGCTGCGCCGGGCCGCCCGCCGGACCACTGCACCTCCGACGCTTCTCAGGACCAGACGAACCTCAGATCGACGTCGATATCAGGATGAATGCTCACGGCAACCGGGCAGCTGCGGGCCAGCTGCTCGAGCTTCGAGCGAGAGGCGCCGGGCAGCTGCGACGACATTTCGAACTCGAGGGCCAGACGCACGACCCGGCGCGGCGCCTCTGCCATGATCTTCTGGATGACGAGACGCGTGCCCGCGAGCTCCCAGCCCTGGTTGCGGGCCCCGATCCCCATCGTGGTCAGCATGCAGCTGCCCAGGGCCGTCGCCAGTAGATCGGTGGGGGAGAAGCTCTCACCGCGCCCTTGATTGTCCACCGGCGCATCCGTCGCGAGCTCGCAGCCGGAGGGTTGGTGGCGGCAGGTCGTGTGGAGCTCTCCGCCGTAGCTCGCTTCGATGATCACCATGGGCCAATCTCCTATGATTGCTTCCCGTCGCCTTCCCCGGCACCTGCGACCCGTTCCATTCGTCGGCTCTTCTCGTCTACTCTACATGCCGATCCGCTCGGCGATTCCCGTCGGCGGCGACCGAGGCTACGATAGAAAGGCTGCTTCGGGCGGGCGAACCAGGGAAGGGGAGCGTCGCCCAATCTAGCAGGCGGCGGGATGCGAGAGATCGAAAAGATGAGTGCACGCCCGTGCCGGAAATGCGGTCGCGAGTTCGATCCCAGGCGCACACCGAGATGCCCCACCTGCCTCGTGGAGGTCTGGCTCGGGGCCGATGAGTTCGTGCGCCCGAAGCACGACCCGCGTCTACTCCCCCTCGAGTGGGAGAGCTATCGGTCCGTATTGAGCCCCGATTTCGTCGAGTCGCCCCGACCCTATCTCCTCTTCGCAGCCGAGCAGGGCGCCTGGTACTTCGACACCCACTACGACATGCAGGTCCAATTCACCCACAAGCCCTTGGGGCGGGCGCCGGGCTCGGGCATTCCGGCCGGCCGCTCGATGCCCGAGCACGCCCTCGACTCCCTGCTCATCGCCGAGGCCGACTCCGCCGAGTCCGCCCATGCCTTCGCGGTCTCTCTCGAGCAGTTCGAGGCGCAGATTCGCAGCGGTGAGTTTCGGCCCCTCGAGGCCTGCCTGACGCATCTCTGCGACCAACTCCAGCGACCGGGCTCGAGTCGATGCGAGGACCATGCAGCGTCCGAGAAGGCGGCAAATCGCTCAGTGGATGTGTAATCGCACAGTAGTAGGTCGAAGCCCAGCTTGTTGCGGACCCGGATCCAACGTCACGGATCCGATCTCCAGGCGCCGACAAAGCGGTCCCGGCAATATTCTCGCCTGAAATTCGATGATCGATGACACAAACGAACAGCCCCGCCCACGGCCCTCGTCCCCGAGCCCGGCACCGCCCTGCTCCTGACCCTCGGCCTGATCGGAATGGCGACGCAGCGACGCCGCGTCTGAAAGAGGTGGGCGCCCACTCGGGGTGCTAGCATGGCCCGCAGCAATGCTGAAAGGCCCTACGGACAGGACCCCCTTCGAACATCGAGGTGTCGTCGAGG
>CBDUYG010000606.1:0-2907 GCA_965371385.1 uncultured Myxococcales bacterium
GTGGCCCAGCAGCGCACGGAGGGCTTCGGCAATCCGATGTTCCTGCTCGGCAAGGTCCTCAACGCCCTGATGCTGAGCCCCGTGGACGCCGATCTCGCCAGGCTCCACCTCATCAACCAGATCATCGAGGACGGCACGTCGACCTATGGAGAGGACTTCCTCGAGAAGCTGAACGCGGCCGCCCGCGAGCGCGGTGGACGTCCTCTCAAGGAAATTCACGATCTGGTGGTTCGCCCCACCGTCGATCTGGGAGTGATGGCGGGCGAGCTCCTCGCGTCCAACGAGAAGGAATTCGCCCTCTCCCCGTTCCTGCGGCTCTTCATGCGGGCCTTCGGCAGTGGCGCCGGCCCCAAGGAGTCGGACCTGCTCTCCTACCTTCTCTTCGATTCGGCCTACACGATTCCCCTGGCCGAGCTCGGCTACGCCGACGCCAAGGCTCAGGAGGACAAGCTGGCCGCGTTCTTCTCCGACGACCCGCTCTGATCCACCCTGGGATTGGGGCACCGCGCCCGGGTTCGAGAATCGGAGCAATTCTCTCGCTAGACTGTCGCCATGCGCTGGGAGAAGGAAGGCGAAGATGCGCGGTGATCAGCTGGCTCGACAGTGGCAGCTCATTCAGCGTCTGGCCGTGAGTCGATCCGGTGTGGGTCTCGATGATCTCGCCCGGGATCTCGAGTGCGTACGCCGCACGGTCTACCGGGATCTCGATGCGCTGATGTATGCCGGCTTCCCGGTCATGAGCGAGCGCCGGGACGGTCGCGTCTACTATCGGTTCATCGAATCCTTCAAGCTCGATCACGTCCCCTTCACACCCGACGAGATCCTGGCCCTGGCCTTCAGCGAAGATCTTCTCCAGACCCTGGAAGGCACGGTCTTTCACGACTCGATCCGCTCGGCCCTGGCCAAGATCCGCGCCGGGCTCGGCCCCGAGCTCTCGAGCTACCTCGGCAAGCTGACGGAGTCGATCCGGGTGATGCCCGGGCCGCACAAGCGTTACGCGCAGGCCTCGGACACCATCCGAGCGCTCAACGACGCCATACTGAGCCGGCGAACGATCACGATCGAGTACCGCACGGGCCGCAGCGGAGAGGAGCGTCGGCGCGACCTGGATCCCTACAAGGTCTGGTATCGCAGCGGCGGGCTCTACGTGATCGGCTACGACCATCGCTCGAGCGAGATCCGCACCTTCGCGATCAACCGGATACTCTCCATCGACGAGACGAACGAGCCCTTCGAGATTCGCGAGAACTTCGATTTCGACAGCTATACCGCATCCGCATTCGGAGTCATCGCGCAGCCGGCGACCACGGTGCGCATCCGCTTCGTGGCCGCCTGGCGCGCCCACGTACTCGAGCACACCTGGCATCCGAGCCAGAAGCTCAGCGAGCTTCCCGATGGGGGCGTGGAGCTCCGGATGGAGGTCGGGGGCAGCGAAGAGCTGCGCAACTGGGTGCTCTCCTTCGGATCCGGAGCCGAGGTGCTCGAGCCCGAAGACCTGCGAGATGACGTTCGCCGGGAGCTGGTGGCCGCCGCAGAATTATATGCATGAGGGCTGCTCGGGTGGGGGCGTTCTGCCGATCAGACCCTCCTGTGTCGGGCCCGGCCCTGAACGCCGGCCAACGGATGCGGATTCGAGCGAGGAGTGGACGGTGGATGATGACAGTAAGCTGAGAGAGGTCCTCGAAAGCACGCGGACGATCGCGGTGGTGGGCATCAAGGGCGAAGAGTCCGCCGATGCCTATCGAATTCCGAAGTACATGCAGTCGGTCGGAGCCAGGATCGTGCCGGTAAATCCGAAGCTGGACTCGGTACTGGGCGAGGAGGCGATCCCCAGCCTCGACGCCATCACGGGCCCGGTGGATCTCGTCAATCTATTCCGCGCTCCCGAACACATCCCGAATCACGTCAGCGAGATCCTCTCGATGCCGACCAGGCCCCGGGCGGTCTGGATGCAGCTCGGCATCCACCACGGCTCGGCAGCGGCGGAGCTCCGGGCGGCAGGGATCACCGTGATCCAGGATCGTTGCATCATGGTGGAGCACCGCCGTCTCAAGGATGCCGAGGGTGTCCGGTCGGGCAGCGGATGAAGGATGGCACCGTCTACTCCTCGGAGCACGGTCGCATGTGTCCGCACTGCGGGCTTCCGATCAAGCGATGTGTGTGCAGACAGAATCCGAGGGGCGCGGGCGGGCGAAACGGCGCGAGCGCCGGAGACACGGGTGATAGCATCGTACGCGTCCGGCGCGAGAAGAAGGGACGCAAAGGAAAGACGGTGACGACCCTCACCGGGATTCCCCTACCGCCCGATGAGCTCAAGGATCTCGCCAGGGAGCTGAAGCAGCGCTGCGGCACCGGCGGCGCCCTGAAGGACGGAGTGATCGAAATTCAAGGCGACCACTGCGACGAGTTGATCGAAGAGCTTCGCCGACGTGACTTCACGGTGAAGCGCGCGGGCGGCTGACCCTGAGCACCCCCTCCCTCGAGAGCGAACGTCTGCGTCTGCGGCCCTGGAACGAGGCCGACCTCGAGCCCTTCGCCGAACTCAACGCCGACCCGGGTGTGATGGAGTTCTTTCCATCGCCTCTCGACCGCAGCCAGAGCGACGCCCTCGCCGCCCGTATCGCGCTTCACTTCGAAGAGCATGGGTTCGGCCTCTGGGCCCTCGAAATCAGGGGTGGTGCCCCCTTCGCGGGTTTCGTCGGATTGTCGATCCCGGTCTTCGAGGCTCACTTCACCCCCTGCGTCGAGATCGGATGGCGCCTCGCGCGTGAGAGCTGGGGAGGTGGGTATGCCACTGAAGCGGCACGCCTCGCGCTGGAATTCGGCTTCTCGAGCTGCGCGCTGAGCGAGATCGTCTCCTTCACGTCGAGGCTCAATCTCCGCTCGATCCGGGTGATGGAGAAGCTG
>CBDUYG010000607.1:0-2905 GCA_965371385.1 uncultured Myxococcales bacterium
CCGGCCGAGCCGATGAGGAGTTGGCGTAACCCCTGGCGCCGGGCGGTCCACCTACTGTCCTGCTCGGCGCGCCGAGCGCACCCGATCCCGCCTGAGAGGCCGCAGGAGCTGCGACCTTTCGAAATCGTGTCAGCGCGGGAGTGGGGAATCGCTCCAGCATGAGGCCCGTCCGTGATCATCGCCCAGACCCCCTATCGAATCAGCTTTGCCGGCGGCGGAACCGATCTTCCCGCTTTCTACCGAGAGGAGCCGGGGGCCGTCATCTCGACGGCGATCAACCAGCACATGTACGTCACGGTCGGCTCGCGCTTCGACGACACCATCCGCGTCGCCTACTCCCAGACGGAGATCGTCGATAGTCCGAAGGAGCTGCAACACACCATCGTGCGCGAAGCCCTCGCCACGGTGGGGATCGATCGCTCCCTCGAGGTCACGACCATCGGTGACGTACCGGCGGGCACGGGCATGGGCTCGTCGAGCTCCCTCACGGTGGCGCTCCTCACCGCCCTCTACGCCTACAAGGGCAGGCTGGCGAGCCCGGAGACCCTGGCGAGCGAGGCCTGCAAGATCGAGATCGATCGCCTGGAGAGCCCCATCGGGCGTCAGGATCAGTACATCGCGGCCTATGGCGGCCTCCAGTACATCCGCTTCAACCCCGACGATTCGGTGCAGGTCGAGCCCGTACCGTGCGGGTCGAGCACTCTTCGTGAGCTCGAAGAGCGCTTGATGCTCTTCTACACCGGCGGAACGCGTGACGCGAACGACATCCTCAAGAAGCAGTCCGTCGCCACGGCCGGCAAGTTCGAGACCCTGTGCCGCATGCGAGACCTCGCGGGAGAGATGCGCGAGGCCCTCGCGGGCGAGACCGGCGCCGATCTCGAGCATTTCGGCGAGCTGCTCCACGAGGGATGGGAGCTGAAGCGCTCCATCGTCTCATCGATCTCGACCTCCCTCGTCGACGACTGGTACGCGAAGGCGCGAGCCGCCGGCGCCCGCGGCGGCAAGCTCCTCGGCGCCGGCGGGGGAGGCTTCCTGCTGATCTTCGCCGACCCCGACCGCCACGAGGCCATCCGCTCGGCGCTCGGGAAGCCCCGCGAGCTGCCCGTCGGACTCGATCCCCTCGGCTCGCGCATCATCTTCATCGGGAAGCGAACTTGACGGTGAGCGCGACTCCCAGTGACGCCATGCCGCCCGTCCTGCTGCTCGCGGGCGGCTTGGGGACGCGGCTGCGGCCCTGGACGGATCACACTCCGAAGTGTCTCGTTCCCATTTCGGGCAAGCCCCTGCTCGATTTCTGGCGTGAGAGCTTCGAGGCCCAGGGAATTTCCGAGGTCATCATCAACGTCCACGCACACCCCGAGCAGGTGCACGAGTACCTCGAAGGCCAAGAAGACGGACCGATCCACTGGCAGGCCTTCGACGAGCCTCAGCTCCTGGGGTCCGCGGGAACCCTGCGCGAGAACCTGGCCTGGCTCGAGAAGTCGCCCGACTTTCTCGTGATCTACGCCGACAACCTGAGCGACGTCGATCTGCGCGACTTCGTCGCTTTTCATCGGGAACGTCAGGCCGACTTCACGATGGCGCTATTCGAAACCGCGACCCCCAAGGCGTGTGGGATCGCCAGCCTCGAGGCCGGCGGCCGGGTCCTCGCCTTCGTGGAGAAGCCCGACAACCCGACCTCGAACCTCGCCAACGCGGGAATCTATGCGATCCGCTCCGGTGTGGTGGGCGACCTGCTGGGTCGCGACTCGATGGACATCGGTTTCGATCTGCTACCCAAGCTCGTCGACCGGATGTACGGTTGGAAGCTCCCCGGCTATCACCGGGACATCGGGAACCCGGAGGCACTGGCCGCGGCCGAAGCCGACGTGAAAAGGGGCGCATTCGCCCGTGCACAGGAGGACGGAAATTGAGAATTCTCGTTACGGGCGGAGCCGGCTATGTGGGAAGCTTCGCTGCGCGTCACCTGGTCGGCGCCGGCCATCACGTCGTCGTGATCGACAACCTCTGCCAGGGACACCGCGGCCCGATACCCGACGACATGCTGGTGGTGGGCGAGCTCGCGGATCGCGAGCTCCTCGGGCGGCTCATGCGCGAGCACGAGGTCGATGCAGTGATGCACTTCGCCGCAGCCACGAACGTGAGTGAGTCCGTCGAACGGCCCGAATACCACTGGCGCAACAATACGGTGAACACGTTGGGCCTGCTGGAGACCATGCTCGAGAACGACGTCAAGAAGATCGTCTTCTCCAGCACGGCCGCCACCTACGGCTCGACGGGAGTGATGCCCCTGGTCGAGGACGCCGACAAGAACCCCGTCTGCCCCTACGGCTATTCGAAGCTCGCCATCGAGTGGATGATCCAGGACATGTCCCACGCCCACGGGCTCAGCTACGTGATCCTGCGCTACTTCAACGCATCGGGGGCGGCGGCCGACGGCTCCCACGGCGAGGCCCACCTGCCGGAGACCCACCTGATCCCACTGATCATCGAAGCCGTACAGGGCAAGCGCGAGGTCATCGAGATCTACGGCGGCGACTGGGACACCCCCGACGGCACCTGCCTGCGCGATTACGTGCACGTGGAGGACCTCGCCCAAGCGCACGAGTTGGCCGTCACCCAGTGCCCCGAGCCGGGGTCGACCCCCGGCGGTCACATCATGAACGTGGGGACCGGCAGCGGGAACACCGTGATGGAGGTGGTGAAGGCCGTCGAGAAGGTGACGGGCAAGAAGGTCCCCTACCGCATCGTGGGGCGTCGCCCCGGTGATCCCGCAAAGCTGGTGGCCAGCTCCGAGCGGCTGCGAACGATTCTGGGCTGGAAGCCGCAGTTCACCGAGATCGAGCAGATCGTCGAGACCGCCTGGAAGTGGCACCAGAGCCATCCCAATGGATACGAGAGCTAG
>CBDUYG010000608.1:0-2904 GCA_965371385.1 uncultured Myxococcales bacterium
CGTGTGATCTCCCAACCAGTTCTGTGATCCGGCCCACAAGGTCCCTAGGGGAACCTGCCGCTCTGACCTGCAAATCCCGTGGGAGCAAGGGGAGCCCGCCCGGCCACCCCGCTTCAGCAGCCTGCCAGGGGCTGGCAGATCGGAGCCGCATCCTCCTGATCTGGTGCCGTTTTTCTCAATTCACCCCCAAGCCGGCCCGGGCAATGGCCGATAGGTCCAGGACATGAAGAAGCGCAAGGCGACACCCCTCGATCCGGTGCTCGAGAGCGAGGCCGTACGCGCGGCCGCCCGGGCCCTGATCCAGGCGGTCCAGGACGAGTGTGCGGAAAGGACCCTGAGCCCGAAGGCCTATCTGCGGCACGTGCGTGAGATCGAGCGCCTGCGCGGACGAGATCTCGTCTATCCGCTCCTCAGCTCCGGCCTCGGTCGCGGGGCGCGCGTCTGGCTCGCGGACGGATCGATGAAGCTCGACTTCGTGGGCGGGATCGGGGTCTACGCCTTCGGTCACGCGGACCCCGACCTGCTCGAGAACGCGGTCGTGGCCGCGACCCGCGACGTGGTCTTCCAGGGCAACCTGATGCCCGGGCCCGAGATGCTGCTGCTCTCGCGCGCGCTCCTGCGCCACTCGGGCGAGCGGCTGCAGCACGTATGGCTCGCGCTCTCCGGCTCAATCGCAAACGAAAACGCTCTCAAGATGATCTTCCAGAAGCACGCGCCCGCGGACAAGGTCATCGTCTTCGAGCGAGGCTTCCACGGGCGCACCCTGGCGATGGCGGAGCTCACGGATCGGCCCGGCTTCCGCGAAGGGCTACCGCTGCGGGGCAATGTGCTCCACGTCCCCTTCCACGACCCCCATGACGAAGCCTCGCTCGACAAGAGCCTCGCGGCCCTCGAAGCCCATCTACGCCGCTATCCGGGCCAGATCGCCGGTATGTGCTTCGAGCTGATCCAGGGCGAGGGCGGCTTCCACACGGCTCCGCGCGAGTTCTTCGCCCGGCTGATGGAGCTGTGCCGCGATGCGGGGATCGCGGTCTGGGTCGACGAGGTGCAGACCTTCGCGCGAACCGGCGAGCTCTTCTGCTTCCGCAAACTCGACCTCGATGAATACGTCGACGTCGCGACGGCGGGGAAGCTGCTCCAGGGCAGCGCGACACTCTTCAGCAAGGAGTACAATCCGCGGCCGGGTCTGGTCGCGGGAACCTACGCGGGCAGTACGGTGGGGATGGCGGTGGGGACGCGCATCATCGAACGCCTGGAGAGCGAAGGCTACCTCGGAAGCGAGGGACGCATCGCCCTGCTCGGGCGACGCATCGAGCGGCGCTTCCAATCGATGGCGAAGCGCCTTCCCAAGGCCGCCGGCGGCCTCACGGGGATGGGGGCGATGCAGGCCTTCGTGCCCTGGAACGGTGCGCCCGAGATCGTGAAGGCCGTTCTCCACGCGGCCTTCGATGAGGGGCTCATCCTGCTCTCCGCCGGCTCGAATCCCGGAAAGATTCGCATGCTGCCCCCCGTGAACCTGACGGATGAAGAGCTCGAGGCCGGATTCTCGGCCCTCGAGAAGGCACTCGTTCGGGTTGGCGAGGAGCTGGAGCTGCCGTGCTGATCCTGCGCCCGATCGCGCCGGAGGATCTCGACGATCTTCTCGCGTTGGCGGGCCAGCTCGACTCGGTGAACCTGCCGAGCGATCGAGCCTACCTCGAAGAGCGGATCGAGATCTCCCTGCGATCCTTCGCGGGCTCCCTCGACCATCCCCACGACGCCGTCTACGTCTTCGTGCTCGAGGATGGGGACGCGGGCCGGGTGGTCGGCACCTCGCTCATCATCGCCAAGCACGGAAAGCCCGGCGCCCCCTACTACTGGTTCGAGGTGTCTACCGAAGAACGGGCGTGTACCGAGCTCGACAAGCACTTCATCCACACCAAGCTTCGAATGCGCTCCACCGAGGACGGGCCGAGCGAGATCGGCGGTCTGATCCTCGACCCCGCCTACCGGCGCCACCCGGACAAGTGCGGCAAGGCGCTCTCCATCGTGCGCTTCGCCTACATGGGGATGTTCCCCGAGCCCTTCGAGCGCGAGGTGATCGCCGAGATGCTCTCTCCCTACAGCGAATCCGGCGGCAACCTGCTCTGGGATGCCTTTGGATCGCGCTTCACCGGGATGAGCTACCGCGAGGCCGACCGTCTCTCGGGACGCAGCAAGCAGTTCATCGCCGATCTCTTCCCCCTCGATCCGGTCTACATGACGCTCTTCCCGAAGGCCGTGCAGGATGTCATCGGAAGGCCGAACGACTCGGCCCGGGCCGCCGTACGGATCCTCGAGAAGGTGGGGTTCCGTAATCTCAACCAGGTCGATCCCTTCGACGGAGGTCCCTACTACGGTGCATCGCGGGATGCGATCACCTCGGTGCGGGAGCGGCGCGAGCTGGTGCTGCCGGGCGAGTGCAGTGACGACGAGAGCGTGAGCGAAGGGGCGCTGGCGCTTGTGTCGAGCGACCAGGGGCTCGGGTTTCGTGCGACGGTGGTTCGGCTGGAAGAGAGCGGCACGCCGTGGGTGACGAAGTCGTGCCGTGAGGCGCTCGGGGTCACGGCGGGGGATCGGGTGACGGTGACGCCACTGCCTTGAATCAGGTGTGCCTGGGCGTGGGTGCGGGCCGGGGAGGTTGTGGTGATGCCGACGGTGGGGTCGAAGCGGGGGAGGTCGTGGTGATGCCGACGGTGGGGTCGAAGCGGAGGTGGTTGAGGTGATGCCGATGGTGGAGTCGAAGCGGGGGAGGTCGTGGTGATGCCGACGGTGGGGGCGATCGTGGCAGGCGCGGTGCTCTCGGTCGACGAGGCGACGGACTCGATAGGGCGGATCGGGCGGACATGAATCGCGAGCTGCGCAGCTTCTGTCCCGCCGAGCCTC
>CBDUYG010000609.1:0-2903 GCA_965371385.1 uncultured Myxococcales bacterium
CCTATGGCGACCAGGGCCCCCCCCACGAAACCTGGACGAAGCTGCGTGCCGAGTCCCCCGTGCACTATTGCGAGAACGAGCAGTACCCGCCCTTCTGGGCCATCACCCGCCACGCCGACATCTGCGAGATCTCGCGGCAACCCGACCTTTATTCGAGCTACCCGGGCATCACGCTGCAAAAGCACGGAGTGAACATCGACCGCAGCGAAGGGATCGGGGCGATGCGGACCATCATCGAGATGGACCCGCCGTCCCACCGCAGCTACCGCAAGGTCGCAAGCCCCTGGTTCACCCCGCGCGCGCTGGGACGGATCGACGCGGCGGTCGACGCGAGCGCACGCAACCTCGTTGACGCCCTGACCGCGAAGGCGAGCGGCGGCGAGGGCGAGTGCGACTTCGCGGTGGACGTCGCGACCGCCCACCCCCTGCGCATCCTCTCGACCATTCTGGGGGTTCCGCGCGAGCAGGAGCCGAGGATACTCGAGCTGACGAACCAGCTCTTCGCGGCCGACGACGAAGAGCTGCAACGTGCGGGTGAGGATCGCAACAAGGCCATCGAGGAGATGGGCCTCGAGATGTTCCAGCTCTTCAGCGGCATCATCGAGGACCGCCGCGCCAATCCTCGCGACGATCTCGCCACCGTGCTCGCGAACGGCAAGGTGGACGGAGAGCCGATGGGATTGATGGAAACCCTCGGCTACTACCTCATCACCTTTACCGCGGGGCACGACACGACCAAGAATTCCCTCGCGGGTGGCCTCAACCAGCTGGCGCAGAACCCCGATGAATTCCAGAGGGTCAAGCAGAACCCCGACCTCGTGCCCTCTCTCGTCGAGGAGGTGGTGCGCTGGGCAAGCCCCGTCAACTACATGCGACGCACCGCCACCGCCGATACCGAGATCGGAGGGCAGAAGATCGCCAAGGGTGACTTCCTGATCCTCTTCTACGCCTCGGCGAATCGCGACGAATCGATGTTCGATGACCCCTTCCGTTTCAAGGCCGACCGCAACCCGAACCGCCACCTGGGCTTCGGCATCGGCGAGCACTTCTGCCTCGGCTCTCACCTCGCCCGCCGCTCCCAGCAGGCGCTCTTCAGCGAGCTCACCCGCCGCCTCGATCACATCGAGCTCACGGGTGAGCCCGAGTGGATTCGCTCGAGCTTCGTCGTGGGGCTCAAGCACCTGCCGATCCGTTACCGGATTTCGAAGGACGCCTAGCCCGCGTCAGAAGAACCTGGATTCCGGCCCTGGCCGCTTCGAGGGGCGGTAAACCATGCCTGAGACTTGCACGCCCGATTCCGAGAGCCAGAGCGGGACTGCGGCGAGGCCGGCCTCGAGACGATTCCGCGGGCTCGGGCTCGTCCTGCTCAGCCCCTTCGGAATCGCGCTCTTTCCGGTCGTCCACCTGGCGGGCAGCAACATCAACCAGATCACCCCCCTCCAGATCGTTCAAGGCGTTCTGGTCGTATCACTCGTGACGGCCCTCATCCTGATGGCCCTTCGCTGGTCCACGAAGTCCCTGGAGTTCAGCGCCGTCGCGACCTCCTTTGCGGCGATTGTCTTCTTTGCCTACGGGCGGCTCTACGAGACCTTGACGAAGCTGACTCGAGGATCTCCGCTGCTCGGCGATCGCGATGTCCTCCACGTCACCTTGATCATCGCTTCGCTCTTCGTTCTCGGGCTTCTCTGCCTCGGCTGCTGGCGCGTACGCAGCCAGCTTCGCCCGCTCCACATCGGCCTCGGAGTGGCAGCCGCCGTTGCGCTCGCGCCTTCGATCTGGACGCTGGCGCGCGACCTCGAGCTCGCAGGCGGAAGCGGCTCGGGCGAGCTGCCCGACTGGATCATCGAGGGGGAAGCGTTCGAGCCCCGGGAGCCCCTCGCCCGGGAGAGCGAGAGTCGGCCGGACATCTACTACATCATCCTGGACGGGTATGCGCGACACGACACGCTGATGGATCTCTTCGGCTTCGACAACTCCCGATTCCTCGCCGAGCTCGAGAAGCGCGGCTTCTACATCGCTCGCCGAAGCGCGAGCAACTACGCTCTCACCTTCCTCTCCCTCGCTTCGAGCCTCAACCTCCGTTACGTGAACGACATCGGCGAGGGACTCCTGGCTCGCGGAAGCCTCAGCCGGGAGCCCTTCCACACCCTGATCCGCCGCCCCCTCGCGGCGCAGTTCCTGCAGTCCCTGGGCTACCGCTATGTCACGATTTCGACCCATTGGGCGGGGACCGAGACCTCCTACATCGCGGACCAACGCTACGACTTCTCGGCCATCTTCTCCGGCGAGTTCGCCAACATGCTCGTCCGCACGACGATGTTGCGCCCTCTCGCGCCGGGGGTGGCGGATCTTCACCTCTTCACCTTCGACAAGCTCGCCGAGATTTCGTCGCTCGAGGGCCCCACCTTCGCGTTCGTGCACTTCATCCTGCCCCACTCCCCCTACGTCTTCGATCGCGAGGGCAACGTCCGGGGGAATCATCCCCTGGTGCAGTTCGCCAGACCCACGATGAGAGCGCCGGAATCCGTCGTCGAGCGTGAGAAGGCTCGCATCGCCATGGAGGCCGCGGCCGCGTCGGCGCCGAACGGCAAGGGAAAGGCGCGAGAACGTCCCTGGTCCGACTTCGAGTGGCCGGATCGCGGCTCGCTGAATGGCCGCGCGAAGGGTAGGGGATACATCGACCAGCTCGTCTACTTGAATCATCGGTTGATCGAAGTCATCGATGGAATCATCGCCGATTCGGAGGTCGAGCCGATCATCATCCTGCAGGGAGATCACGGAACCGCGACGAGCGCCGGAGTCTCGGGCAGGGGGCCGCATCCCCGGGAGCGCATGGCGATCTTCAACGCCTACCGGGTTCCGCCCCGGGTGAGGCGGCAGCTCCAGCTCAGGATGACGCCGGT
>CBDUYG010000610.1:0-2884 GCA_965371385.1 uncultured Myxococcales bacterium
AGTACAACGAGGACCCGATCGTCTCGTCGGATATCGTCGGGAATTGCCATTCGAGCATCTTCGACGCGCCCCTCACCCAGGTGATCGGGGGCAGGATGGTGAAGCTGATCAGCTGGTACGACAACGAATGGGGCTATAGCTCGCGGGTCGAGGATCTGATCGTGCGGGTTGCCCGCATGGACGGGATGTCGGCGGACTGACGATCGTTGCCTGGAGCTCGCGCCGTCCCGGCACGAAATCCGGCGCCGTCGCGTCTTCTCTGCCGTGTGGCGTCATGCGATGTCATGCGATGTCATGCGATGTCAGGCGTCGTGGCGGGCGGGCTTCAATACCACCCCGGGCGGCCGTAGTAGCCCCCGTACCCGCCATACCCGTACCTGCCGTAGTTGACACCCGAGTACGAGTCGCTGTGGATCGAGCCACGTCGGTAGTAACCCGCCATGCTGTCGTTACTGGAGTTTGCGCAGCCCACCGGCCCCGAGCTGAGCAGGGCGAGAGTGAGAAGGACGATGATCGGGCGGATGATTCGTCGTCTCATCGCTTCGGCTCCCCTCTCGGAATCGGCTTTTCGTTCCACTGCTGGATCGCGAAGGGTGCTCCGGTAGGATCGACCAGAATGGCCGAGTCGGCGTCGGATGTGATGATTTGCGCACCGAGTTCCTTCGCGCGCTTGGCGTAGCGCTTCGCATGCTCGACCCGCACAGAGGAAAGCCAGTGGGGTGTCACGAAGTTGGGTACCGCGCGGATGCCGGCCCGGGCGCGGCCACCGGATCGCAGAACCACGTAATCGTTCCCGTCTCGGTCGAGCGTCTCGCTCTCGTAGCCCGCGAGGCCAGTATAGAAGGATCGCGCGGCCTCGATGTCGTGGCTGAAAAGCTCGCGCCACAGCCAGTCCCCCAGCGCCGGCACCACGTCTTCGGGATCCCCATCGCTGGCCCGAAGAAGCAGTACGATGGCTTCCTCCGTATCGCCCACCAGGGATATGCGGCCGCGATTCGGCGCATCCTGGGGATCCCCCTCGACGAAGCCGCCATTCTTGCGCGCGAAGTCGGCGGCCCCGTCTACGTCCTCGACCGACAGGCTGACGATCCACTCGGCGGGTCGCTCGGGATCCGCGGCGCGAATCACGCCTCCGATCGGTCTCCCTTCGTGGAGGATGCGCAGGTATTCGCCATTCTCGTCACGATGGCTATCGAAGCTCCAGCCGAAGAGTGCTGAATAGAATTCCTGCGCGGCGGCCGGATCCTGGGTCACCAGGTCCATCCACACGAACTTTCCCGGTATCACCAGCTGGGTCGGCGTCTCGGTGATGCGGGGAAGAATCGGAAGCGAGGGCGTTGCACACGCCGAGGTCAGGGCTGCCGCGACCAGCGCAAACAAGAGGGCGCATCGATCGCGAGGGCGCACTCTTCGCCTCGCGGGGCGATGATCTTGGAAAGGCATGCGTAGTAGGGACTCCCGGGTCGGTTCGGGTTCGAGGCTCCGCCGGCGGATCGGAATTCGTCACGCGCAAGCCGAATCCTGGATGCCTCATGCTCGGCCGGACCTTAGCCTTCATCGAGATCGGATTCGAGGCAGGGCTGGGAAGTCCCGGACATGGGGATGTTTCTCGCGCCCGGCCGAGGTGATCGGGTCGCTCCTGCGTTCTCGTCGGCCCGGCCCGGCACCTGCCACCGCACTTTCCGGGCTCGATGCCGTGTGCACACCTGGGGCGATTCGGGGACAATTCGTCCCGGCTGAGAGCGCGAGAAGGGCGAGGAAGCCTCCAGAGGATGGCACGAGTCTTGTATTGTCAAGGCGGGTGAGAGCGCGGCAGGCTGCGAACGCGTCTCCACCGGAAGGAATCCGAAATGATGAACTGGATCCATCGATTCAACCCGCAATCGGTCTTTCGCTATCCCACTTGCCCGGTGCCGGACGATCTCCAGAAGGTGACGACGATCGGAGAGGAGGCGGCGCCGTCCGCTGTCGGTGCGACCCCGGACGAGATCGAGGATCTGTGGCAGAAGCTCGAGCAGGTCTATCGCTCGGGTGTTCATCCGGCGATCCAGGTTTGCGTGATGAGGCACGGCCAGGTCGTGCTGAACCGCGCGATCGGCCACGCCTCGGGGAACGCGCCGGACGATCCTCCCGACGCGGAGAAGCGGCTCATCGGCCTCGACACCCCCGTCAATCTCTTCTCGGCTTCGAAGGCCGTGACGGCCATGCTCGTTCACAAGCTGGCGTCCCAGGGAGTACTTCACCTGGATGACTGGGTCAGCGACATCATTCCGGAGTTCGGTCGTCATGGGAAGGAGCACATGAGCCTGCGTCATGTGCTGGCCCATCGGGCCGGCCTGCCGAGTCTGCCGGTCGAATCGCTCGATCTCGACCTGCTGACCGAGCCCGATCGGGTGCTTCAGCTTCTGTGTGACGCCCACCTTCGGTCGCGCCCCGGGCGCCTGCTGGCGTATCACGCGGTGACGGGGGGCTTCATTCTCGGTGCCGTCATCGAGAGAGCGACCGGGAGGGATTTGCGCGACGTACTGCGAAGCGAGATCGCCGAGCCTCTGGGACTCGAGTGGCTCAACTATGGTGTCCCGATGGAGAGCGTTTCGGAGGTGGCCTTGAACGCCTACACGGGCCCGCCGATGCCGCCGCCCTTCGGTTCGATCCTGAGTCGAGCGCTCGGGACGGATCTGCGTGAGATCGTGGAGCTTTCCAACGACCCGCGCTTCATCACCGGGGTGATTCCCTCCGCCAACATCTTTACGACGGCCCGGGAGATGGCGACCTTCTACCAGTGTCTTCTCGATTCGGGAATGCACGAGGGCAGGGAAGTCTTCGATCGTCGCTGCGTTCGGCATGCCGTGGCCGAGCAGAGCTGGTGGGAGATCGACTTCAC
>CBDUYG010000611.1:0-2882 GCA_965371385.1 uncultured Myxococcales bacterium
CGCCCGGTCTTGATCGAGCCACCGGGCAGGTCGAGGGACGAGCGCCGGACCGCCCCGACCACCTCCTGGAAGCTCAGGTTGTGGCGTCGCAGAGACTTCTCGGAGACCTCGATCGAAATCTCGTAGTTGCGCGCATTGGAGAGTTCGACCTGGGTGATCCCTTCCATGGCCGAGAGCTCGTCGCGTATTCGCTGACCGTAGATCTTGAGGGTTCGCTCGTCCACGTCCCCGGAGAGCGCGATCTGGATCGCCATCCGGCGCAGGTCGAAGCGGGAGACGATGGGCCGCTCGGTTTCACCCGGGAAGGTGGAGATGGAGTCCACCGCGTTCTGGATCTCGCTGAGCGCACGCTCCTGGTCGTAGCCACTGAGCAGCTCGGCCGAGACCGTACACGCCCCTTCGACCGCGAGGGAGTTGATGAACTCGATGCCGTTGATCCCCTGGATCGCCTCCTCGATGCGAATGCAGACTCCCTCTTCGACCTCCTCGGGTGCCGCCCCGAGATAGGGGACGGTGATCTGGATGACATCGATCTCGATGTCGGGAAATGCCTTCTGCTGGACCTGGGGCAGGGCTACGATGCCGGCGACGATCATCGCGAACATGAGGAGGTTCGCCGCGACGTGGTTTCGCGCGAACCACTCGATCACCCCCCTCACCTGGACGGCACCCTACCGTTCACGTTCAAGACTTCCCACCCTTCTCAGCCTTCTCAGCTTTCTCACCGTTCACGTTGAGGAGTCCTCACCCCGCGTCGCTGCCGAGACCGCTTCCGGCGTCTCGCCCGCGACGCGGACCAGCATCCCGTCGATGACGGCCTGGATCGGAGAAACGCAGACCCGCTCACCCGCCGCGAGTCCTTCACCGATCACGACCTGGTCGCGCTCCCGGCGCAGCACCTCCACTGCCCGATAATGCATCCTCGAGTCGACATCGACGACGAGTACGCGATCGTTCTCGCGCAGAGCCCGCCGCGGCACCACGAAGACCGCGTCGAGGCGGCGGCCGAGGATCTCCGCCTCCACGAAGAGCCCGACCGCGAGGGGCATGCGCCGGGAAGCATCGTCATCCCCGGCTCTCGCGATTCCGTAGGGATCGTCGACACGAGCCACGACGTTGACCATACGACTCTTCGCATCGATCTCGCCCTCGGTGCGCACGATGCGGCCCAGCCACTCGTGCTCGGCGCCGGCGAAGTGGGCTCGCAGGATCACCTCGGGCCCCTCGTCGCCCCTCTCGGTCGGGCTTCGGAAGAGCATCGGAAGATCGAGGAAACGCAGCTCGGCGTCGGGCAACGGGAGCCGAACCTCGGCAAAATCGACCGCGTAGATTCGAGCAACCCGGGTGCCGCGCGCGACGAACTGGCCCACGTCCACCTCCTCGTCGCGAACGCGTCCCGCGTAGGGGGCACGAACATTGGTGCGATCGAGATCGCGTTCGGCCTGCTCGAGTCGCGCGGCCGCCTCTCGAAGTACGGCCTGGGTCACCTCTTCCCCGCTGACCGCATCATCGAACTGATTCTCGCTCGCCACGGATCGAGCGGAGAGGCGCTTCTGCCGCGCGAGCTCCTTGCGGGCACGCTCGTGCTCGCTGCGGCTGCGAGCGACGGCGGCCCGGGCGCTCTCGAGCGCGACTTCGTAGTCGGCGCGGTCGATACGCAAGAGGGACTCACCGGCCCCGAAGAAGCCACCGGAGACGAGGGCCGGAGAAACCCAGACCACCTGCCCCGAGACCTGGGGGATCAGGTCACTCTGGCTGCGCGGCTTCACGCTGCCGTGGGCACGCACCACGAATTGCCACTGACGCGGCTCGACCCTTTCGACCCGGACCACGGGGGGCTGTGGAACGATCCCCTGTGGCTCGAGTTTGGGTCGCAGAATGTAGGCGACGAAGATGCCCGCGACTCCGAGGATCAGAATCAAGATCGGTACGAGAACCTTGGCGCTGCGATTCATTCCGCCTTCCCCACGCAAGGCTGCACCGACGTCGAACGAGCGGGCGCAGAGCGAACGCTGCCTGGCTGCGTCCTCCATTCTCCGCTCTCGTCCATTCTCCAGCTACTCTCTAGAAAGCGGAGGAGCGCGCTACGGAGTCGAACCCGGTCATCCGGACCCGGTTTGGATCTCCAGAGCCATCAGGGCGCAGCCGGATACGCCTTCTTCAAAGCTGTAAAAGGAACGACCAGCGAAGAGCCCCACCCCGCCGGAGCGGGGTGGGCGTCTTCTCACGGCCGGTGCTCAGAGCGGGCGTACGTTCTGTGCCTCGGGCCCCTTCTGCCCGGTTGCCGGCTCGTACTCCACCGGCTGACCATCCTCGAGATTGCGGAAGCCTTCTCCCGTGATGTTCGAGTAATGGACGAAGAGATCCTTTCCACCATCCTCGGGCGTGATGAAGCCATAGCCCTTTTGCTCACTGAACCACTTAACGGTGCCCTTAGCCAATCGTTCTTCTCCTTGCGTCTTTCACTTTGCGTCTTTCACCTGCCTGATGGTCGATTCCGACCATTCACACATCCAAGAATCCACACGGCCAATCAACCGCGCGGTTCATGACGTCGCCCCCTCCCGCGTCAACCTTTCCTGTGCCATCCCGCTGCCGTCCACCTGGCAAGGAATCCCACGAGGATCAAGGCGTGAAACGAGTTGTTGCGTGTCACTGACGCACACTTTAAACCGGATTCAAACGAAAATGGGAAGGTTTTTTTACTCGAATGGGAGATCTGGTGCTTCAGTGAAAATGACGTAAAGAAAGTGCACTGAACCGGACGCAAGCCGGAATCTGAGTCACCGGAACCGGCGAGCTGGATGTCGTGGGTCGGAGCGCTGCAAGGAAAGATCCGCAACCAGGATGCGGGGCCTATTACCCCTGAACGGGTCCATCTG
>CBDUYG010000612.1:0-2846 GCA_965371385.1 uncultured Myxococcales bacterium
CTCCTCGGATTCCACCTCGACGATCGCATTGAATCGTTCGGCTCGCTCCCGGCTCGCGTCGCGTTCGCGCAGAATCCGCCGGCCCTCGTTCTCGAGGAAACGTCGGCCGGCCGCAGCGCTCATGCGCCCCGCACGCCGAAAGATGAGCGTGCACTCACCCCTTCGGCAAAGACCGGGAGCCGCCGACTCGCGTGCAGGGCGGCCGTAGAGAGTCGAGCCGCACACCCGACAGCCGAGACGATGGGAGAGCGTCACCGAGTCTTCTCCTATCTTCCACTGCTCACGGCTCCATGCTCTTCTCCAGACTCCTGCCCACCCTCCGCCCCGCTCAGCCCCCTCTCGTACCGCTCCGTCAGGACGATGCCGATGACGAAGGGAACGGTCAGGCCGAGACAGACCCAGGCGATTTCGAGCCCGAATACGTCCGGGGGCAGGATGAAGTGCGCGAGCAGCCATTCGAGAGAGAAGAACACGAGGAAGTAGCCCGTGAGGAAGAGTGGGCGCCGCCCGTTGCTGAATCGAAAAGCCGAGACACTCGTGAGCAGGAGAGCAATCGAAAATGCGATGAACACCGACTGCATGGAATTCCCTCCAAGAGCCGCGCGCAATCGCGCGGGCAGCGCTCCTTGCGGGATCCAGCCATGTGAGCCGCCGGGCCTCGCAGAGCCTGAAATGCTATCACACGGGAATCCGTTCCCTGGCGAGGAGCGCTGCCCGGCGGCAGCCGACCTGCACTTGACACGCAGAGTGCATTCTGTCAGAAAAGCTGGACGGGAGGAGATATCGATGATCGCACGATTGGGGGAAGGCAGGGAAGAGAGCGCGGAAATCCGAACGGCCGAGCGCCTGGATGGAATCGAAGGCGCCGAAAGAATTGAGAAGACGCTCAGCGCGGCTCGGCTGGGACGAACGATCCTTGCGGCCCTCGTGGCCCTGGCCCTTTCTTCCGTATCCGCTTCTGCGGACGAGGTCACGGACGAGGGCGACTTCGATGTCGATGATTCGGAGGCCGATTCCGGTGACGTCGAGCCCGACTTCGCGAGCACGGGCTTCTACATCGGTGGTCTCGGAAACTATGCGGTCAACAATTTCAATATTTCGCCGCAGAGTTGGGAAAACAACTGGGGCGCGAGCATCCGGGCCGGCTACCGCATCCTCCCGCGACTGGGCCTCGAAGCGATGGCAGAATGGCATCGCTTCGAGAGCATCTTCCCGACTACCCCGGAGTTCGACACCTGGGTGGCCACCGCCAACGCCAGGCTCTATCTCACCGAAGGCCGCATCCAGCCCAACATCGTGCTCGGGATCGGAGCCATCATGACGCGGGGTGTCGGCAACGACGTATCGGATTTCAATGACGTCGCGATGCGGGTCGGTCTCGGGCTGGACATCTACATCTACGAGGGCCTCGCCTTCATCGCTCAGACCGACTACGTGGCGGCCCTCGACAATATCAAGTACATCAACTACTTCTCGGTCGGGATCGGGCTGCAGTACAAGTTCTGACCCGTTCAAGAGCGAGGCGCGAGTCGGGATGAAATCGAGGTAGCGTCCCCGCTCGTGACATCGCCCCCGGCCCCGCCCTCGGTTCGGCGCTCAGTCCCCAGTCGTCAGTCCCCACTCCGCTGCACGGTCGAGGCACGCTTCCACGGCCTTGCGGACCGAGAGAGGCCGCTCCTCCACGGAGCTCGTCTGGTGGTGCGAAGCCAGGCTCAGCTCGCCGGACGCGACTCTCCGGGAGCAGTCGTGAATGACGGCTTCGACATCTCGAATTCCATCCCGACCGCCTTCGAAGGCCCGGATCACCTCACGATCGAAATCGAGGAAGGAAAGCGTGCCGTGTAGAGGAGTCGTGAGGGTGGTCCCCTTGCGGGCCTCGAGGCGCGCCAGTGCGTGCGGGGTCCTTCCGCGTCGGCCTTCACAGGCTGCCGGCGGTGAGCCGGGCCTCACCTGCACGATGCCCTCCCTGTAGAGCCCGATGAGTTCATCGACCAGCCCTGCCCTCGAGGCACCTGCGTCGAGGCCGGCGCCCTCGAGCGCCTCGGCTACCTCCGAGCAGAGACTCTCGAGTGGGAGGGCGGCGGGCCGGCACTCCCCGAGCGTCGTCAGGGCCACTCGTAGGGCGGGGTTGCAGACCGAGAAGCTCACCCCGCCATCGTCTCGTCTGAACCATTGGGGTGCTTCGAGATCCGGCTCGACCCCTGCGTCGGGCAGTGCAGAGGACTGCACGATCAGGCCGTCCGCCTCCCAGGTGGACGCGATATCCTGGGAGGCGGTCTCTCTGGGGGCGTCTTCACGGCACAAGAGCGCCGTGCGAAACTGGCGAAAGCAGAGAATGTCGACCACCTCCTCCATCGCATCGCCAAGGTGGCCCTGCCCCTCGAGCTGCTCCCGCAGATCGTCCGGGACACGGCCCTCCGGCCGATTGTGCAGCGCATCGCAGACATAGTGAAGACCGCAGGCGCGAGCCTGCTCCATGAACTCTCGATGATAGAATGCGTGGTTGTCGAGGCAGAGATATTCGTGAAACACATACGAGTCACCGCGCCCGTCGAGACGATCGAGTTCCCGCGCAAGTAGCTCTTGGTACGGGTCGCCCGATCCGCCGAGCAGGCTGCGGAGCCCCTTCGCAATCTCCCGCGCTTGCGCGACTTTCGCGACCGGGTCCGGCTCCTGAAACACGCACGATCGGAGCAGATCCCGTACGACTCCGCGAATCTTCCAACCCGGCTGGGTGTTGTAGCTTACGAACGCCAGGCCCCGGGGTGACAACGCCGAACGACACAGCTCCAGAATTCGGCGCCGACGGTCGGCATCGACCCACGAGAACACCCCGTGAGCGACGA
>CBDUYG010000613.1:0-2845 GCA_965371385.1 uncultured Myxococcales bacterium
AACCGTCGCGCCCAGAAGCCAAACGCTTCGCGCGACGGCTCGATCCTCTACTTCGTCACGATGACCGACGAGCCGTGGCCGAAGAGGCCCTGATTCGCCGTGATGCCCGCCTTCGCACCTTCGACCTGGCGATCTCCCGCCTGGCCGCGCAGCTGCCAGGCGAGCTCGCACACCTGGGCGATCGCCTGGGCGGGCACCGCCTCGCCGAAGCACGCCAGGCCGCCGCTCGGGTTGACCGGGACACGGCCGCCGATCGTGGTGTCGCCGTCGTTGAGCATCCGCTCGGCTTCGCCCGGCTTGCAGAGCCCGATGTTCTCGTACCAGTCGAGCTCGAGCGCGGACGAGAGGTCGTATACCTCCGCGAGCGACATATCCTCGGGCCCGAGGCCGGCTTCTTCGTAGGCCGCCTTGGCGATCGAGTCGCGAAAGGGCGTGTCGGGCACCGAGACGCTCGCCGCCGAGTCGGTCGAGAAGTTCGGCATTTCGATCACGTTGCTCGGGAATTGCGGCGTCATGGTCGAGACCGCCGCGACCTTCACGGGGTCGGTGGTGTGCTTGCGCGCATACTCGAGACTCGTGAGCACGACGCAGGCCGCGCCATCGCTCGTCGCGCAGATCTCGAAGAGGCGCAGGGGCTCCGCGACCATGTTGGAACCCATCACCTCCTCCATCGTGAACTCCTTGCGATAGCGCGCGTTGGGGTTCGTGAGGCCGTGACGCGAGTTCTTCACCTTTACCTTTGCGAAGTCTTCCTCCGTGGCACCGTAGATCTCCATCCGGCGACGCGCGTAGAGGGCGAAGTAGGTGGGGTTCGTGCAGCCCATGAGGCGGAAGCGCAGCCAGTCGGGATCGTCCCAGCGCTCTCCCGCGTTGGGGGCGAGGAAGCCCTTCGGCGTGGTATCGGCACCGACCACCAGGGCAACATCGCTCAAGCCTGCGAGGATTCGGGTGCGGGCGGCGTTGATCGCCGTCGCGCCCGAAGCACAGGCCGCGTACGACGTCGCGACGTGGGCACCCGACCAGCCCAGGGCCTGGGCGAAGGTGGCGCCGGCGACATAACCCGGATAGCCGTTGCGAATCGTCTCGGCGCCCGAGACGAAGTCGACCTCCGTCCAGTCGATGCCGGCATCCTGGAGGGCCGTGTTGCAGGCCTTCACTCCGTACTCGACGAAGTTCTTGCCCCACTTCCCCCATGGGTGCATCCCGACTCCGAGGATTGCGACTTCTTTACTCATGACCTTCTCCTTCCCGGCTCGGCTATACCGGGGATGACTATCGATTCCCCATGCGGATTCGTATGACGCGCGCCTCGCGCCAACCCTCCAACCTCTAGGCCGCGAGCGGCTTCCACTTCCAGACGGTGTGCTCGACGTCGTCGATCTCGTAGATCTTCTCCACCACGAGCTCCATCTTCATTCCCGCCTTGAGGTCGGCGTGCTTCACCCCCTCCGCCACCTGGCCGAGGATCACCATCTTCTCCTGCGCGAGCTCGACCGCCGCGATCGTGTAGGGCTCGAAGGGCTCGGGGGCGATGAAGGGCGCCGGGGGCTTGTAGTAGTGCTCGCTGAAGCTCCAGACCGTGCCCTCACGGCTGAGCGGCACTTCGTCGAACTCCGTCGACTGGCAGTGGGGGTTGCGGCAGTACTGCTCTTCCTTGGGAAAGAAGTACGTCTTGCACTCTTTGCACCGGGTACCCAGGAGCTGGGGGGACTCACCACTGGTGAACCAGCCCTCGATCGCGGGGACCTGCTTTTTCTTCTCAGCCACTCTCGTTCCTCCCTTGCCCCCGCCCTCAGGCGTTCGGGGACGTGTATCCGAAGCTCTCTGCGGGGAGCTCCCGGTCGATCACGGCGTCCGCAATGCGGGCGCGGTGGAAGTTGGCGTCTCCCCAGGCGCTGTCGAGCGACCAGGCGCGGCGCATCCAGACGTGGAGATCCTGCTCCCAGGTGTAGCCCAGGGCGCCGTGGACCTGGAGCGCCGTCTTCGCCATCGAAACGCCGACCTCGCTGATCGCGAGCTTCGCCATCGAGACGTCGACGCTTCGGGTCGCCGCGTGGGTCGCCACCGAGTGGGCCGCGCGATGGACGTGGGAGCGCGCGTACTCGAGCTCGACCTTCTCTGCCGCGAGCATGTGCTTGATGGCCTGGAAGGATCCGATCGGCACACCGAATTGCTTGCGCTGGGTCGCATAGAGGACCGACATCGCGATCAGCTGATCCACGACCCCGAGCAGCTGGGCCGCACACGCGAAGGCCCCGCGATCGAGGGCGGCGGCCTGCAAGGCTCTGCCCGCGTCGCCGTCGGCCAGCAGGGTGTCGGCGCTCGGCGTCCAATCGACGCTGAAGATCCGCTTGGCCGGGTCGTTCGCGACCTCTCGCGTGAGCGTTGCGGCAGCGGCGGGTACCGCATGCAGCGCGTCTCCCGCGGGCAGGAGAAGGAGATCCGCCACGTGGGCGTCGCTCACGAAGGGACTCTCGCTGTGACCCACGGCGAGGATCGCCTCGCCCTCGGCCACCTTGGGGAGCCACTCACTCGCGAGGCCGTCGTTGCCCGACTCGGCGAGGATCCGCACGCCGACCGAGGTCGCGATCACCGGCTCGGCGGTGCCCGCACGACCCGTCTCTTCGAGGACGAGTACGAGATCGATCTCGTTCATCCCGAGGCCGCCGTGAGCTTCGGGAACCAGCAGCCCCGGCACCCCGATCTCGGCCAACTTCTGCCAGAACTCGGGAGAACGACCGGAATCGAGATCCCACATCGAGCGCACGTGCTCCACCGTGCACTCCCCTTCGAGGAAGTCCCGCACGGTCTGCTGGAGCAGCTCCTGATCTTCACTGAAATTCAA
>CBDUYG010000614.1:0-2843 GCA_965371385.1 uncultured Myxococcales bacterium
CACCGGACCCCGGGGTATAGAGGGCGCCCGCGTCCGACTGGGTGAGCTCTCCGCCGAACGGGCCGGTAATGCGCTCCCGCCAGCGATTGTCCAGCTCTCCGCGAGCCGAGAGAAGCAGGGCCGAGAAGCCGTCGAGGATCGGGCCTTCGAGGATTTCGCGCAGCTTGGTGCGGGTGGTGGCATCGCCTCCCCGACGTGGGATGATCGAGCGAATCACATCGAGGGCGTCGCTGAAGCTCGTGGGCTGACCCTCGGCCGCGTCCCGGGCGATCAGCAGGGCCTGCTCTCCATCCGCCACGGCGTCTTCGACATCGATCGCCACATTCTCGAGGGCGGCCATGTAGAGCTTCCAGGGCGGAGTTCGATCGCTGCCCTCCCCGCCCCCTGCCGCTTGCTTGACGGCATCGACGATGTCCGAGGTCGCGGGTATCTCGCGCCGGATCTCCTTGAGGGCGAGGATCCAGGTCGGGGGCTCTTCGTCGCGGGGAAGGTCGATGCCCGTGTTCTGGGAGACGGTCGTGATGAGCCGCAGATAGGGCGATCGGCGCACGTCGGGCATCGCGTGCTCGGCGGTCGGGGTAGCGATCAGGAAGCGCCGCCAATTCGAGTCGAAGCGCTCGATGTAGGTGCGCCGCTTGGACTTGATCTCCCTCTCCGAGATCGAGCCGGTACTCTCTACGGCGGCGAGCAGGTAGCCGAAGAGCCCGTCGAAGCCCGCCTCTTTGTAGATTCCCGGAACATCCGCGAGTCCTTCGGTCTCCTCCGCCGAGAAGCCGAGGGAGGTATAGGTGATGGGTGCGAACTTTCCCGTCCCCTTGCGGGTCTGCGTCTCGAGGGCGCCGAGATTGAGTAGACGCTTGGAGTTGCTGGCCAGCAGATCACGCGACTCCTCGACCCTCTCGTCCCGAGTCACGTTCGACATCCAACGCCCGTAGGCTTCGTAGGATAGGGTGAAGCCTTCGGGATCCCGTACCCTTCGCGGCATGTAGGCGGTGAGGTCGGGGGGATCCAGGTCCTCGTCGGCGCTCGTCATCCACTCGAGGTCGGTACCGAGAGCGACCGCCGCACGGAAGGCACTGTCGTCCCGATCCCTCAAGGCCCGGGCGAGGTTCTCACGTGTGGCCTCCCCGAAGTTGTGATCGAAGGCATAGACGAAGCCCTCACGGGCCCGCTCGCTCGCTCGCCCCAGCATCCCGAACCCGAGGCGATTGACGAGCAATCCCTCTTGCCCTTCGACCCGCTCGATCTCCTCGCGAAGCTCCACCAGATGATGAATGCTGGGATCCCCCGAGAGCGCGAGCTTCGCCTTCGCTTCGAGGGCATGGGTTCCCTGGTAGTTCTGGACGAAGGACGCCACCCAGAGCGCAAGCACGCACAGGGACACGACGCCACCCGCGCCCAGGATCGCGCGCTTGGCGACCGGGCCGATGCGACTGTCCGGCATCGCGAGCTCATCATCGAGGATGATGATGTCGCGAAAGAGCTCGCGCATGAAGTGACCGAATTGCGAGCCCACGCCGTGCTGGGCGGTCGCCCACGGATGCCCGAGGCGCTCCAGCGTCGGAGAAATCGTCCCGCCCTCGACCCGCCCGCTCGTGAGGTAGATGCCGCGCAGGAAGGGAGTCGCATTGTAAATGTCGCGCTTGAACGCCGAGCCGGCGAAGGTCGCGACCGACTCGCCGAGCTGCTGCAGCTCCTGGGGAAACTGGAAGATTCGTCGCCGTGTGGGGCCATCCGCAGCCCGGACGATCAGCTCGTGCGTGAGCAGGTCCAGCCGCCGCGAAAGCTCTTCGAAGGCCTCGCGGACCCTCAGATCGGGATCGGCCACGCGACGCTGATCGTTCGTCCAACCGAATGCTTCACTGAGCCGGTCGGCCGGCAGGCTCTTCGCCACCTCGGCGAAGCCCTCGATCTGATCCGCCTTGGTGATGAAGAGATAGATCGGAGCATCCAGGCCGAGGCCGAGCTGGATCTCGTTCAGGGTCCGGCGCAGGCAGCGGCCGCTCTCCTCGAGCTGGGCCGAATTCATCGCCAGGAGCTGCTCGACCGAGATCGCGAAGATCAGGCCGTTGACGGGGCAGTCCGGGCGACTGCTCCGGAGCTGGCCGAGAATCTGCTGCCACTCCTCCCGATCATAATCCGATTCGCTGGAGAAGTAGCGGCCCGCCGTATCGAGCACGATGGCCTCATTGAAGAGCCAGAACTCACACGACTGGGTCGGCCCGAAAACCCTCGAGTTGGCGTATTGGGCAGGCAGGTCGAGGCCCGACTCCTGGAGCATGCTGCTCTTGCCGCCGCCCTCGGGACCGATGACCAGGTACCAGGGAAGCTCGTATACCCCGGCCCGACCGCCGAGAGTGCGCCGGATCTCGTTCAGGGCGTCGCGAAAACGCCCCTTCAGATCCTCGGAGGCGTTGCCGCGTCGCGCTCCGGTCGAAGCCGCGTCGCGAAGATCCGGACCCTCGAGTCCGCGTCCGAGGCGATCCTCGTTCTCGCGCTTGAAAATGACCCGAACCATGAACACGGCCAGCACGACCAACACGATGCTGAGCACGGTGATGATCGCGACGAGCCAGTTCTTCGTCAGGAAGCCGAGCCCGGCCGTGACGGCGGCCATGACCGTGAGGCCGATCCCCGAGGTCAGAACCGGACGTTCCTGGAAGTTGAGCAGAGACATCAGACTCCCGAAGGCCGGGGAACTTCACCCCCGGCGAAGTAGAGCGCCAACCACAAGATTCCATAGACGCTCGCGAGTCCCAGAATCATCAGACCGAGATAGCCGACTACACCCATTCCCCCAACCCGCGGCAGCTCGATGTCGAGATTGTAGGCAGCCGGAGTCA
>CBDUYG010000615.1:0-2842 GCA_965371385.1 uncultured Myxococcales bacterium
GGCGCCCAGAGCCTGCGCGACCGTCTCGATATCCTCACGCGCAACGGGCGCTCGGGCTTCATCCTGGTCTTCGTGCTGCTCGCCTTCTTCCTGCGCCTGCGCCTCGCGTTCTGGGTCAGCATTGGAGTCCCGCTCTCCTTCCTCGGTGCGGTCGCGTTGTTTCCCACCTTCGGTATCGCGATCGACGTCATCACCCTCTTTGCCTTCATCCTCGTGCTGGGGCTGCTGGTCGATGACGCGATCGTCGTGGGTGAGGCGGTGCATGCTCACCAGGAGAGGGCCGAGGATCCCCTCGAGTCCGCGATCACGGGCACCCAGGAGGTCTCGGTCCCCGTGATCTTCGGCGTGTTGACGACCATCGCCGCCTTCATCCCCCTCATCACGGCGCCGGGCCTGATGGGGCAGATCTTCTCCGAGATCGGCCTGGTCGTGATTCTCTGCCTGATCTTCTCCCTCGTCGAAAGTCAGCTCGTACTGCCGGCCCATCTCGCCCACGCGCGATCGAGGGGAAACGCGAGCGCAGGACACGGGCCGATTCAGGAGCGCTGGAAGCGGCTGCAGGGCTTCCTCTCTGGCTCGCTCACGCGTCTCGCCGAGGACTACTACGAGCCGGCACTGCGGCGCGCACTCGAGTGGCGCTACACGACCCTCGCGCTGGGAATCATGTTACTGCTCTGGACGGTGGCGCTGATGGGATCCGGTGTGATGCGATTCACCTTCTTCCCGCCGGTCGAGAGCGACTACGTCACGGCGAGTCTGACGATGCCGCAGGGGATTCCAGTGGAAGTCACCGCTGATGCCGTTGCGGAGCTCGAGGCGGCGGCGATGCAGGTCCGCTCCGATCTCGACGAGCAATATCCCGCGCTTGGCGAGCCGGTGGTGAAGCATGTTCTTGCATCGGTCGGAGGACAGCCCTCGCAAGGGGGCGGCCACGGGCGAAGCAATGGCTCGAGCGGGTCGGCGAGTCATATGGGCGAGGTGAGTATCGAGCTGATGAGTGCGGACGGTCGGCCGCTGCCCGCGGCCGAGATCGCCCAGGCCTGGCGTGAAGCGACCCCGACGATTCCCGACGTGGTCGAGCTGACGTATTCATCCTCTCTCTTCAGCGCGGGGGATCCGATTCACGTGCGGCTGCAGTCGGCCGATGTGGAGGCGTTGAGATCGGCGGCAGACCAGCTCAGCGCGCGTCTCGCCGAGTATCCGGGTGTGATCGACATCCGCGATTCGTATCGCGAGGGAAAGGAGGAGCTCAAGCTCTCCATCCTGCCCGCGGCCGAATCCCTCGGCCTCAGCCAGCAGGACCTCGCGACCCAGGTCCGCCAGGCGTTCTACGGTGCCGAGGCTCAGCGTATCCAGCGGGGTCGTGACGAGCTGCGGGTCATGGTCCGCTACCCCCAGAGCGAACGTCAATCTCTCGCGAACCTGGAGGATATGCGGATTCGCACCCCAGACGGTGCAGAGGTGCCCTTCCAGGTGGTGGCTCGAGCCGAGCGGGGTAGGGGCTACGCGAACATCCGGCGCACCAACCGTCAGCGGGTGATACGGGTGAATGCCGACGTGGATCGCAGTCAGACCAATGCAAACGAGGTGATGGCGGACCTGCAGGCGAACTTCCTTCCGGACCTGCTCGCACGCCACCCCGGCGTGAGCTACCGCCTTCACGGCGAGCAGCGCGAACAATCCAAGGTGATCGGCGGCCTGATCCGCGGCTTCGGGCTGGCGATCGTGATGATCTATGCGCTCCTGGCGATTCCCCTGCGCTCCTACACTCAGCCCCTCATCATCATGGCCGTGATTCCCTTTGGCCTCGTTGGGGCGGTTGGCGGGCATCTCCTGATGGGCAAGAACCTCAGCATGATGTCGATCTTCGGAGTCGTTGCCCTGGCGGGGGTGGTGGTCAACGCGAGCCTCGTGATGGTTCACTACGTGAATACCCAGCGCGAGCGCGGCGTTCCCCTGCTCGACGCGGTGAGCGCCGCCGGCGTCGCGCGTTTCCGGCCGATCGTCCTGACCTCTCTCACCACCTTCGCGGGCCTGACTCCGCTGCTTCTCGAGCGCAGTGTCTCGGCGCAGTTCCTGATTCCGATGGCGATCTCGCTCGCCTTTGGAGTGGCCTTCGCGACCCTGGTGACCCTCTTCCTGGTGCCTGGCTCCTACGTCATCCTCGAGGATCTACGCGGAATCCTTCGCTTCGGAAAGGGGCCGGGAATCAAGCCTCCCCGGGAGAGGGATGCGGACGTCGTGCGCATCGCCGGAAGGCGCAGCAGTTGATCGAGCCCGGATCGTCACCCGCGCCGAATCCAACCCTGCCACCCCGTGCGGCGCGCATAGGGTAGGATTCCCGGCGAGATCAACCCCACGTAGGCTGAATGCTCTTCAACTCCCTTACCTTTCTCGTCTTCTTCGTCGTCGTCGTGGCGTTGCACCGGCTCCCCCTGGCCTGGGGCGTGAAGAAGTTCAACCTGCTCATCGCGAGCTACCTCTTCTACGCGGCCTGGAACCCGCCCTTCGTGATACTGCTGTGGATCTCGACGCTCACGGATTGGTGGGTCGGGAACCGACTGGCCGGGGAGGAGGCGCCGGACAGGCGCCGGGCCCTGGTGGGGATCAGCCTCGCGGTGAACCTCGGCCTGCTCGGCTATTTCAAGTATGCGGGCTTCGTGCTCGAGAACTTCGTCTGGCTCGTGAACTCGCTCGGGATCGAGTACGCGCCCGCGGCGCCGAACATCATCCTGCCTCTGGGCATCTCGTTCTACACCTTCCAGACCCTCTCCTATACCCTCACGATCTACCGGCGTGAGAGTGAGCCGGCGAAGCGCTTCCTGGACTTCGCGCTCTTCGT
>CBDUYG010000616.1:0-2834 GCA_965371385.1 uncultured Myxococcales bacterium
GGATCGATGGCGGGTGCCGACAAGCTCGCGGCGAAGGTCTCCGTCCTGCAGGGCGCGCGCCCGGTACGATCGCAGTCACGCAGCCGCTCGAGTCGCGCCGGACACCCCGGCAAAGGCCGCGGCTACGGAATCTCCGGCACGATGATTCGGGCGGGCTCATCGTCTTTCGTGAAGCTCGACTCCACTTCCGGCAATTTCTCGAGCTGGCGATGGAGACGCTCGTAGGACTCGGGAGGGAGCTCGTGGAAGGCGAGCGTCAACCCATCCTGATTGCGGACCACACGGGCCTTGACGACCAATGGCTCCTTGTCGCCCGGCATCGGAATCGCAACCTGCAGCTCGTCGCCGATTGCCGCGTCCGGGTGGGGCCCTGCGCGCAGACCGCCGGACGAAATATCCTCGGCCGTGAGTACACGAGCTCCAGCCTCCCCGAGCGCGATGATGCGTGCCGAGTAGACGAGCCGGGGGTCGGAACGAAGTTCGCTCCCCCCGCCGGTGGTTCCGAGAGGCGGCTCATCCGATCGCTCGACCGCCTCTCCCGAGTTCGCCACCGGTACCGCGGATGGGCCCCGACGCGCGCTTTCGGCCGTCGTTGGGCGCCCCTCTGCGGCCGAACCGTCGTTGCACGTGGGCAGGACCGCAGGGCCTTCTTTCAGGCGCTCGACGATCTCGGACAGCGGGATGGCCAGCTTGTTCGACAGCTCGTCGAACTGGATGTGGATCGAGTTCCGCTCTTCGCGGAGACCATCGGTCAGCGACGCTCGCACGACCGTCCCGCGCACCGAGAGCGCCTTTCGGGAGCCCGCTCGCAGCGGAACGTAGACGGTGACGCCCTTCCCGGGCGCGAGCCCGTGCGGAGTCAGCAACCGACAGCCCGCCTCCGAAAGGTCCGCGAGAATTCCCCTTTCGGCGCGCCAGCCCGATCGAAAACGCACGGTCTCCCCCACAGCGCGGCGTATGCTGCGGCGATTCTCGCGACCCGAGTAGAGCGCCTGGCTCAGGATCTGCTCGAGAGCTACCGCGTGCACCGGTCGGACGATGACGAAACGCACGTTGACGCGTTCGAGTATCGTCCGGAGCGAGCGCGAATCGCCCTCGGCAATGCACACGCGGTCGCCGGCCACGAAGTCCGACGGGAGATCGACCAGCTTCGCAGGGGTCGCGATCACGATGTCCCAGGGGCGAGCGACGTCAGCGCTGGGGATGCCGCCCAGTCGCTCCGCGAAAGACGCCCCGATCGTGTCGAGCAGCGGTGGCAAGTCGCCGAGTTCGCCGTCGTGCAACAGCAGTACAGTGTGAGTGGATGTATCCAGATCCAAGGATTACTCCGCATGACAGCCCGATCCCACCCTGTTTCGACCTGAAGAGCGTTTCGCTGTAGCCACTCGCAGCTCCGAATCGTGGTATCAAGACGCCACGGAACCTGGTCTATTGGGGTATGGAAGCGCGGCATGGCTAGCGCTTCTCCCCGCAGGCTCCTAGGATCGGATCCGAATCCACGCCGGCGGTAATATGGAACTCGACGCGGGGCCCCGGCCCGGAGGCCGAGAGCGCTTCAGCCTCATCGACGCGGTACCGGGCGAAGACGACGCCTCCCTTGCCGTCGAGGTCATGAGCGGACTTTCGGGCGCCCCCAGGTCCCTGCCCTGCCGATTCTTCTACGACGACGCCGGCTCGGCTCTCTTCGAAGAGATCTGCACGCTCCCCGAGTACTACCTCACCCGCTGCGAGCGCCGAATCCTGGAGCGCCACGCGGCGGATTTCTCCAGCTTCTTCCCGGGCGAGATCAAGCTGATCGAGCTGGGCAGCGGCAGCGCCGAAAAGACCCGTCTCGTCATCGACGCCCTGCTCGCGCGTCAGAAGGGGCTTCACTTCGTCCCGATCGACATCGCGCGTCACTCGCTGGAGGAGAGCGCCGAGGCCCTGCTGGCCAACTACCCCCGCCTCTTCGTGGACGCGATCGCGGGGGAGTACACGAGCGCGCTCGATCGACTCAGCCTACCCCACGACGATGCCCACCTGATCCTCTGGCTGGGCTCGTCGATCGGGAACCTCGACCGGCTCGAAGCCATGCGATTTCTCGAGCGGATCGTGACCACGATGTCGAGCCAGGACCGCATGCTGATCGGGGTCGACCTGCGAAAGGATCGCACTCGACTCGAGCAGGCCTACGACGATTGCCAGGGAGTGACGGCACGCTTCAACAAGAATCTCCTCACGCGCATCAACCGCGAGCTGGGCGCCGACTTCGAACTCGAGCAGTTCGGATTCCGGGTGCACTACGACGAGATTTCGGGGAGCGTCGAGAGTCGGCTGGTGAGCCTGATCGATCAGGAGGTGTTCGTGCGAGAGCTCGACACCTCGTTCCGCTTTTCCCGGGACGAGCCGATCCACACCGAGGACTCGTACAAATACTCGTTCGACGAGATCGACGAGCTGGCTCGCGGCTCGGGGATGAGCTGCGACGAGCGCTGGCTCGACCCGGAGGGGCTCTTCAGCCTCAACCTCTTCGCTCCGCTCTGATCGGCCTGGCGGGATGCCGAGCTCGCTCAGTGGGCCTCGCGCCAGTTGTGCCCCACGCCGGTATCGATCACGAGCGGAACGCGCAGGGATAGCGCCCCCTCCATATGAAGTCGCAGCAGCGCGCTGAGGCTCTCGACCTCGTCGGCGGGCAGCTCGAAGACGAGCTCGTCGTGCACCTGCATGATCATGATCACGTGGAGATCGCTCGAGACGAGGGCCTCGTCCACGTCGACCATCGCCTTCTTGATCAGATCCGCCGCCGTCCCTTGAATGACGGTATTCACCGCCATGCGCTCCGCCGCCTGGCGCAG
>CBDUYG010000617.1:0-2822 GCA_965371385.1 uncultured Myxococcales bacterium
GACGACCGCTCACCTCGTGAATTCCGGCTCGATTCAGGTCGGCGGCGCAGGGGGGGACGCGGGCGACGGTGGAGACGGCGGATCAGGCGGAGGCGGAGGCGGAGGTCAAGGAAGTCCGGCGTTCCTCGGCCGCGGCGGGGCCGGCGGCCAAGGTGGACCGGCAGGAGCTGGGGGAGCGGGTGGGTCGCCGGGCGAGCCGGGCGCTGGAACGATGCTCGTGGGCTCCCAAGGACGACTCGTCAACGAGGCCAGCGGAACGATTCACGTCGGTCGGGGAGCGGACGGCGGGAGGGGCGCGCTGCACATCGGATACGGCGGCGAGATCGTCAACCACGGAGCCGTCATCGTCGACGACGGAGAGATCTCGTTCGATTTCGGGGCGTCGCTCGTGAATCGGGGCTCCATCGATGCCGCGGGCCAGGATCTGACGATCCCGGCCCAGACGGCGACCGTCGTGAATGATGGCGACATCATCGCAGCTTCGATCGTCAACGAAGGGCACTTCAGCGGCTCGGGCCGGGTCCAGGGCGACTTCCAGAACAAGGGCTACTTCGGCGGACCGGGCAGGATCGACGGCAACTTCGAAAACTACAACCTCTTTGCGCCCGGAGGCTCCCTCGGCGCCACGACCATCGACGGCAACTACGACGAATACTGGAGGCTCGACATTCAGCTGGGTCGGGACGACGACTCGAATCCGGCATCCAGCTACGTCGATGTTCTCGGCGACGTGATGCTGGCAGGGCTTTCTCTTCTGGGGATCGAGTTCCTGGAGGACTTCGACGAGAGCGACCTGAGCGACGGGGACTTCTTCGACGTGATTCGTTACACGGGTTCCCGCGTGGGCGAGTTCAGTGGAATCGATGATGCAAATGCTCGACTCGGGAGCGGCTCCTGGATGCTCAGCTATGACGTGGACCTGGGCGATTTGGGCAAGAGCGTCCGCCTGAGCTACATCCCCGAGCCGAGCACGGGCCTGCTGCTCGTGCTCGGGCTGCTCGTGATGGCAGTGAGTCGAGAAGGATCCGTGAAATAGCGCCGCGTGGTAGTTGCAACTCTCGAACCCCCTCACACGCTTCGAGGCAGGGTGAACGCAAAGCATGCGCCCTTCCCCGGCTGGCTCTCCACCGTGACTTCTCCGCCCATCGACTGGACCAGGTGCTTCACGATCGAGAGTCCCAGCCCAGTTCCCCCGAGTGCCCGGGAGCGCGCGGTATCGACGCGGTAGAAGCGCTCGAAGATGCGGCTCTGGTCTTCCTCGGGGATTCCGGGGCCGGTGTCGGCCACGCTCACTCGCAGACTTTCCTCGCCGGCCTCGATCGTGATGTCGATCTCACCGCCGACCCCGGTGTACTTGAGAGAGTTGTCGAGGAGGTTCGTGAGCACCTGCTCGACTGCACGTCTGTCCGCTCGGGCTCGCGGGTCACCGCTCACGTGCAGGCTCGTCTCGATCGACTCGGCCTTCGATCTCTGGGCGAGATCGTCGAGCATCACCCTCGCCAGGTCGTGAACGTCCACCTCGCTCGTCTCGAGCTTCGCCTTTCGCCCTTCGATACGCGAGAGGGTGAGGAGATCCTCCACCAGATTCGTCATCCTCTGGGCGTTGCGAGCGATGATCTCGAGGCATCTCCGTTCTTCCTCATCCGACAGGTCGCTCTCGAGCAGCGTGTCGGCAAAGCCGCTGATCGCGGTGAGGGGAGTCTTCAGCTCGTGAGACGCGTTGGCGATGAAGTCCCGGCGGACGTCGTCGAGCCGGCGCATCTCCGTCACGTCGTGGAAGACCGCGACCGTGCCCGCCCGCGGACCCTCGGCCGGGAAGCCGATCACGTGCAAGAGCAGCACCCGGCCATCCCCGTCTTCCTCCGCGAACTCGCAGACCACGAGCTTGCGCTCCTCCATCGCCTCCCGCATCGCGCGCTCGGCTCGGGGATCGCGAATCAACTCGAACCAGGGACGACCCTGGATGGGTCCCCACAAGTTGAGGAGCTCCCGCAAGCGCGGGTTGGCTAGGGAAACGCGGCCCTCGGCGTCGAGCACCAGCACGCCTTCGACCATGCTGCGGAGGACGACCTCGAGCTGCTCCTTCTCCCGCGTCGCTTCGTCGAGGCGGCTGCGCATCTGCTCTGCGACCCGATTGATCGCCAGGCCGATCTCCCCCAACTCGTCGCGCGACCACCAGTGGAGCCTGCGATCGAGCCGCCCCTCGGAGATCCCGACCACGACCTCGTGCAGCTCCTCGATCGGGCGCAGGGTGATGCGTGCGAGCAGCGTGGAGAGCGCGATGGCGGCGACGAGCCCGACGAAGGCGGCGAAGATGAGAACCCGGCGCAGCTCCCATACTGCGGCGTCGACGTCGTCCAGATCGACCGCGAGCCTTATCACACCGGGGTTGGCCCCCGAGCCCGCGGGCACCGCGACATAGAGAAGGTTCCGTTTCACCGTCTGACTGCGCCGGGAGCTTCGGCCGACCCCCCCGGCCAGCGCCTCCTTTACCTCCGGGCGGTCAGCGTGAGGCTCGACGGAGACGAGATCCTGCGCCGGAACGTCGGAGTCACCGAGCACACGGCCATCGGCGCCGATCACGGTCACTCGCGCCTGGGCGGCCTTTCCCGCGCGATCGGCCAGCACGTCGATCTGGGAGATCGAATCGGCCCGCAAGGGAATCGAGTCGAAGAGCTCGCTCGTGAGCTGCGCTCGATCGATCAGGGATCGTTCGACCCTCTCCATCGAGCGAGCGCGCAGCTCGCGCTCGGCGAGCACGCCGGAGAGCGACACGACGACCAGCACCAGACCTGCAAGCGCAAAGATCAGCTTTCGCTGGA
>CBDUYG010000618.1:0-2803 GCA_965371385.1 uncultured Myxococcales bacterium
GGGCGTCGGGATCGTTCGCCGCAGCACGGGTGGGGGGGCTGTGCTGCACGGCGGCGATCTCACCTACTCGATCGCTGCGCCCCAATCCTTCCTCGACGAGGGACTTCGCTGCACCTACAACCAGATCGCCCGGGCTCTTCTGGGGGCATTCCACGAGGTCGGGATACCGGGCGCGGAGCGCGCTGCGCTACCCGATCGCGCGGCGGGAGGGACGGCCTTCGACTGCTTCGCCGAGCCAGCCGGTGACGAGATCTGCGTTGACGGGCGCAAGCTCGTCGGCAGTGCCCAGCGCCGCCGCCGGGGCGCGCTGCTACAGCACGGTTCGATTCGCATAAGAGCGGACTCTCCGGAGGCCCGCGAGGCATCCGGGCTGGCAGGTATGGGATCGACCAGCTTCGACGAGTTGGGATGCCGGGTGAGTGAGGAAGAACTCCGTGCCGCGCTCACTCGCGCCTTCGCCCGGGTGCTGGACGCGGAGCTGGTTCCGTCCTCACTCGAACCCGGTGAGCGATCCCGGGCCGATGCTCGCGTGTCGGCCAACGCCCGCGACCCGCTTCTCGCTCCGCATCTCAGCGCCATCTGAGCTGCGCCCTGGCTGCTTTCCCAATTCTCAAGAGTGGTCGTCGGCAGCCGATAGGAAGGATGAGAAGAGGGGCATTTCCCCCCCCTCTTCGCTGAATTCTGTAGATGCTGAGGGCTCGACTTTGGCCGTGAACAAGCGGAAGGTGCTGGATGCGGCGCGCAAGCTCGCGCAGAAAGGCGCCAAGGAGAAGGCTCTCAAGGAGTACGGCATACTCCTCAAGGTCGACTCCAAGGATGCGAAGCTGCTACTCGAAATCGGCGAGTGGCACCGTCGCTGGGGTCAGAACGACGAAGCCATCGGCCTCTACTCCAAAGTTGCCGACCAGTACAAGCGGGGCGGATTCGACGCCCGTGCGGTCGCGGTATTCAAGCAGATCCTCAATCTCGATTCGAAGCGCTATCCCGCCTACGTCGATCTCGCCGAACTCTATCAGCGCATGGGCCTCGAGTCCGACGCGGTCAATGCGCTCCAGATCGCGGCGGACGGTTATCACAAGGAAGGTCAGAAACGTGAGGCGCTCGAGTTGCTTCGCAAGATGGCCACCCTCGACCCGAGTAATACGACCAGTCGTCTCAAGGTTGCCGAGCTGCTGCGCCAGGAGGAGATGAACGAAGACGCGCTCTCGGAGTACGAGGCCGTCGTCGAGGAGTTCGAGCGGCAAGGAGATGGCGATCAGCTCGGGCCCGTGTACGAGCGCATTCTCGAGATTGCACCGGATCGTGTCGACGTTCGGTTCGGCCTGGCTCGTAATCTCCTCCAACAGGGGCAGGCCGCCCTGGCCGAGACCCACGCCCGCAGCGTCTTCGATGCCCAGCCCGACGGTCCGGAATACTTCGAGACGATCAGCTCCATCTACGGCTCCCTCGGCAAGGAGAGCGAGCTGGCAGACGTTACTCGCACCATGGCGAAGGTCTACCGCGATCGGGGGGAAGAGGGTAGTGCGCGTGAGCTGATGCAGCGGCTGCCGGTGACCGACGTCTTCGACGTATCCCTCGACGACGATGGCGCCGTTGGTGGGGGCGTTTCCGCCGCTCCCGCCGATGACTCGACTCGCGACGGCGAGATGCTACTCGGGGACGACTTTCTGGATTCGGAGGAGGAGCACGCAAACGATCTCTCGGGTGACAATGATTTCATCGAGATCGGTGGCGACGATGAATTCGAGCTGAGCGATTCAGGCGTCGATGCCTCGATCTCAGGCCCCGACTCAGCGTCGATCGAGGACGCGGCGGGCAACGAAGAAGACCCGCTCCCGGAAGGCGATCCCGATCAACTCTTCGCCGAGGCGAGTGTCTATCTACGCTATGGCAAGCGCGATCAAGCGGTCGCGAGCCTTCAGGCGATCCTCGTCCAGGATGCGACCCACTGGGACGCGCTCGAGAAGATCGGCGAGTGCTTCTCCGACGCCGGCGAAGCCGACAAGGCGGTCGAGCACTGGAGCCGGGCTGCCCGACTGGCCCGCGAGAACAATGACGAGGCGGCTCTCGAAGTGATGCGTGAGCGGATCTCCGTTCTGGATCCCCAGGCTGCAGCCGAGCTATTGCCCCCTCCGATTCCGGGTGTGGAGGCCGGCGTGTCTTCAACTCCGGTTGAGGATGTGGAGTTCGATCTCGAGATCGAATTCACCAGCGAGGACGTCGCGATCGACGGCGAGGAGGCGTCGCCGGAGGTCGAAGCCCGGGAAGAAGTCGATATCCTGATGGACGACGCGGTGGGCCTCGAGCTTTCGGGCGCTGAGGAAGCCGAGAACCTCTCGCGGGAGCCGGACGAAGAGATCGAGATAATGCTCGAGGACGCCAACGTCGACGTGGAGATCGACGACGAGGCTCCCAAATTGTCCACGGCGCTCGAGTCGCAAGACGACGCGGGTGAGGAAGACGCGGCCAACTCCGCCGGCATGAGCGCCAGCAGCGCTCAGAGTCGACAGATCAGCGAGGATCTCGAAGAGGCCGAGTTCTACCTCTCCCAGGAGATCTACGACGAGGCTGAGGCGATCTACGAGCGAATCTTGCAGGTCGCTCCCAATCATCCGAATGCGCTCCTGCGACTCGGCGAGGTGCGAGCCGCGCGGGGCGAGGATCCGAACGAATCGACCCAGACCGTGCTGGCCGAGGAGCTTGAGACTCCAGCGGTCGATGCTGTCGAAGAAACCGGGCTCTCGCTCGATGAAGAGTCGACGGATGAAGATCTGGGCACCCAGCTGGGGGAGGATTCCGAGCT
>CBDUYG010000619.1:0-2798 GCA_965371385.1 uncultured Myxococcales bacterium
CTGAAATGCAAGCCAGCTACCGCGTCTTGATGCTGCTTCCCGATCGGGAATTCGATCCGACCGAGTCGGCCGTTCCCTGGCAGGTACTGACCGCCGCCGGCCACCCGGTCTCCTTCGCGACCGAGACGGGAAGACCCGGCCGCTCCGACTCGCGAACGCTCGATGGGGAGGGACTGCCCTTCTGGGCGGGATCGCTCCGGTGCCGCCCGGAGAATCGCGGCGCCTATGAGGAGATGGAAAAGGATCCGGCGTTTCGGGCGCCGCTTCACTGGGCCGATGTCGATTCCGACGACTTCGACGCGCTGGTCCTGCCGGGGGGGCACGCGCCCGGCATGAAGCCCTATCTCGAGTCGAAGGACGTACAACGAATCATTCGCTCATTCTTCGAGCGCGAGGCGCCGGTCGCGGCCGTGTGCCACGGCGTGCTCGCCGTCGCGCGAACGCGAGGCGCCGATGGCACTCGCTCGATCCTCCATGGACGCCGCACGACCGGGCTCACGAACTTTCAGGAGAAAGTCGCGATCGGCATCACGCGCCGCGCGCTCGGCGACCACTACCGGACCTACCCGGAGACCGTTCAGGACGAGGTCTCGGCGCTGCTCGCTTCTCCCGAAGATTTCAAGACGGGTAGCTGGTTTCCGAGGATGGGTTCCCAGGCGAACCCGGATGTAGGGTTCGTCGTTCGGGACGGCCACTACCTCTCCGCCCGGTTTCCGGGAGACGTCCATCGCTGGGCAGCGACGTTTCGCGACATGCTTGCGGAGCAGGAGCACGAGTAGGGTGGACCGAAGATCTACCCGAGCCGAGGCCCGAACCCACGCTCCCCACCGCCGAGCTCATGGCTTCTTCTCCTTCGGCGCCTTGCCTCGCTGAGAGCCGAGCCCTGCGACTTCAGCGAACCCCAGCGCATAACCACGCTCCCTCAAGTGCTCCACCATCATCGCTCGTGCCTCACCCCGACCCGGCAGCTTCTCGCGAGGACATGGAGCCGTATGCCCAGCGACAATGCCGGTCTCGAGTCGCGCCCTGATGAACACATCCAGCACATACCAGCGCTGGCATACGCTCAGTCCGACCTTCCTCAGACCGCTCTTCACGACGCCCCGCTCAGTCTCACGCTTCAATCCGCTTCCGCCCATTCCCCCGAATGTGCTGAAAATCGGCTGGTAGGGGTCGAGGGGCTCGAAAAGGGAGCGGCCCTCCATCCATTCGGGAATCGGAATGCCGAGCACCTCGAGCACCGTCGGCGCAATATCGAGAGTCTGCGTGTTTGCCCTGGTGTCGGATATCCGCGCCGTAGCCGGGCCCCTGCCACGGCCTGCAATCTGCAATCGGGCGGGGAACTTGATGATGAACGGGAGTCGCCGATTCTGCGTGTGGCTCTTTCCATGATCCGACCAGACGACGATCATGGCATCCTTGAATCGACCTCGATCGCGCAGCTCCTGCACGATCTGCTCGAGGAACTCGTAGAACCCTGGCGCCCCGCCACCGGCCCGAGTGATCAACGAGTGGAGCTGGACGAATACCGGCCCCGGGTTCCTGTCGAGAAACCTCACGAGGCTGGCTCTCATGCGGTCACTCTCGATGCGAGTCCTCTTGCCGCGCCCGAGCCGATGAGGCCGCGCCATCATCTCTCCGCCGTAGATGTGTCGCAAGCGCTCGACGATGCGATCGATGATGGCCCTCGTGAGGCGAAGCTCCGACTCGAGATGGACGTTCAGTCCCAGGCTCTCCCATGGCAGGAGAAGCAGAGCGAGGTGGTTGGAGTGTGGGCCGAGTTGGCCTTCGACCAGCTGCTCGTCGTTGATCGTGTCGAACGCGTCCTTCATCCTCCAGCGGAGGGCGTCGACCTGGGGCCGATCCCCGATCTGGATGGACTCGTACCCGTGGGCTCTCAGAAGCCCGGGCAGGTGTTCGTAGGCATCCTTGCCCCAGAAGTAGGTCGTCTCGCTGAACTTTCCGGTCGTGGTGGAGTACTTTCCCGTAAGCGCGGCGGGAATCGTGGCCGCGGTGCGGCTCGCGTTGGGGAGGTGATTGTCGAAGGTGACGGTGTTCTTCTTCCCCAGCAGCCGGCGGAATTGGCTCGCGCGCACCTTTCCGTATCCGGGGATCTCTGCCGCCTCGAACGCATCGCCGCTGATCAGCAGCACATCACCCATTCGACCCAGGCCACGATCGTCGCCCCACTGGATTCGAGCGGTCTCGCTCTGGACGAGGGCGGAGGCCAGAGCCAGGCTGGACAGTCCAACCAGAACCCCAGCACCGATGACCTCGATGCGGGTGCTTCCGCGCTCGAGCAGCTTTCGGACCAGGGCTCGAACGATCCAGAGCACGGCGATGGTGAAGACGGCTCCGTAGACGAAGCGCCAGCCGCTACGCAATTTGGTGATGCCGAACCCCGACATCGTGTAACCGAAGCTGTCGACCCACAGCAGGAGCAGAGAAGCCAGGAACATGGCAGGCAGGACCGCCGCGATGCAGGCGAGATGCGAGTCGCGAGCGCCGAGCCGCTTCGCAGCAACCAGAAGCGGTAGGGTCAGGGCGCCGAAAGCGATCCCTGCGCCCACCAGGGGAAGCGGCGCGACCAGCAGGACGGTCAGGGCTTCGCCAGGCTGTAGCGCAGAGAAGAAAGAGGGCCTGGTCACTTGAAACACCCACTCGATCAACACGAGCAGATAGGCAAAAAGCACGGCAAGGATCAGCGATCGCTTCCAGTGCATCCGAGCAGCCCGATCGTTCACGCAACAACCGCCATCGAAGTGAGGATACCCGGCACCTCCCGGGCGGAACAGCCC
>CBDUYG010000620.1:0-2793 GCA_965371385.1 uncultured Myxococcales bacterium
ACTGCTTCGGAATCCTCTCGGACGAGAAGATCGTGCGCTACTTCGAGCTGGGATGCGAGGTGAAGGGGCTGGGACGCGGACACATCCAGCGCCTCCGCCAGGAGGTGCGGGACCGCGCGGCAGGTTGAGCGCGACGGGCCGCCGTCTCGTGAGTCTTTCGGACATACGGCGCGAAATCGATCGCATCCTCCAGATCTGGGGGCAGCTGGCCCCGTCCAGAGGTGGGCGTGCAAAGCCGATAGGGCGCTTGCATCCGCATGTAGTGTGGATTGATTCAAGCGCGGACTGATGCAGCTGAGTGTTGTCTCACCTAACCTCCGACCATGTACGAGATCATCGCGATCATCGGCCTCTTCGTCTTCGCCTACGGTGTGATTGCGAGCCGTCTCGGCCGAACGCCCATCAACGGTCCCGTGGTCTATCTGGCCTTCGGAGTAATCGCCGGCCCGCTCGGGTTGGGATTCCTGCATGTCAACATCGACGGGGAGGGAATCCGCACGGTCGCGGAGCTCACACTCGCGCTCGTCCTGTTTACCGACGCATCGAACGCCGACCTCGGAGTCCTTCGACGCACCTTTCATCTGCCCCAGCGACTGCTCTTCATCGGACTGCCTTTGACGATCGCTCTGGGTGTGGGGGTCGGCCGGCTCCTCTTTCCCGACATGGGGATGCTCGAGATCGCGATCCTCGCCACGATGCTCGCGCCGACGGACGCCGCACTGGGCAAGGCGGTGGTGACGAACAAGGTCGTGCCGGCCACCGTGCGCGAAGGGCTCAACGTCGAGAGCGGCCTCAATGACGGGATCTGCGTGCCGATCCTGTTCACGTTCCTCGCCCTGGCATCCCACTCCGCCGGAGGGGGAAGCACAAGTGGTCTGGCGGGACGCCTCATGGCGGAGAACATCGGGATCGGGGTGTTGGTCGGCGCGGGTGCAGCGTTCGTGGCCGCGCGGGCGTTGCGAATGAGCTCGCAGCGCGGCTGGATCGAGGAGCCCTGGGTCGGAGTCCCCATCCCGGCGCTCGCGTTCGCGTGCTTCGCCCTGACCCAACTCGCCGGCGGCAGCGGTTTCATCGCCTGCTACACCGGAGGATTGCTCTTCGGGGGGCTGTGCCGGGAGCACAAGGCTGAGGCCCTCGAGGGTGCCGAAGGGTTGGGTGAGGTGTTCTCCCTCGTGACCTGGCTGGTCTTCGGGGCCGCATTCGTGTTTCAGCACCCCGGGGTCGTCGACTGGCGCGTCATTGTCTACGCGCTTCTCAGCCTGACCGCGGTGAGGATGCTCCCCGTATTCATCTCCGTCATCGGCTTCGGTCTGCGCTTCGACGCAAAGCTCTTCCTCGGCTGGTTCGGCCCGCGCGGGCTCGCCAGCATCGTCTTCCTGGTGATCGTCTCCGACAAGAACCTGCCCGCCAACGACACCATCATCGCGGTCACGGTCGCCACGGTGGTCCTGAGCATCCTCGCCCACGGACTCACCGCGAATCCATTCTCCAACGCATTCGGAGCCCGCGCAAAGCGGGAGTCGAACGGAGTCGGTTGAGCCGCAGGAAGGCTCCCCGCGGCGGCCTTCGAAATCGGAGACGCAATGGCCTCGAATGTATCAAATCGACCGAAGGGCTCTCTGACAATCGGCTAGACATCCTCCAGGCCACTCTTGCATGGGAATTGAACGTAGTCTCGAACATTCATCGGAAAGTATTCAACAAATTCGGCGAAGCTGTTGCACGAATCCTGGGGAGACCCCAGGCAGCTTGCACGGAGGCGAAGGTACTGAGAGAGCGGCTCCGATGAGAGTTGGCTCAGCATGGAGCGACCGGCCAGTGTCTTGCCTTGTCGGCGGATCAGCGGCAAACTCCCCGCAATGACGTCGAAGGCACTACGCATGGAACTCTTCCGGCTCTCCGTCGCGGAGCGCTTGGAGCTGGTCGAGGAGCTTTGGGACAGCATTCCCGCCGAGGACGAGGCGCTCGAGCTCACCGCCGAACAGTACGAGGATCTGGACCGACGGTTCGCTGAGGCCAACACCGATCCCGAGGGCGGCACATCGTGGGGAGAGGCGCGAGAGCGCATCCAGCAACGCCGCCGGTGAGACTCTCCCTTCGGCAGCGAGCCGAGCTCGACATCGACGACGCCTATATCTGGTACGAGTCCCGGCGATCCGGCCTCGGTGAGACATTCCTCCGATCCGTCGATGCTTGCTTTGACCGGCTCTGCCGGGAGCCCGAGATCTATCCCATACAACACGACCGAGTGCGCCGCGCACCGCTTCATCGCTTTCCCTACTCTGTATTCTATGTGATTCGTACGGATCACGTAGACGTCCTTGCCGTCTACCACAGCCTACGTCGGCCGAGACGATTCGGACCTTAGTCGCAAGAGATTGCGGACGCGCTCGCGCGCTCAGGATGATTGACCGTACGCACACCGTCCGGTCTCTTTATCCCCGCCACCGCCACGATCCAAGCACTCGCCGACCCCATGGAGTCTTCCGGCGACGCGTGCGGGGCATGGGTTCATTCTATCGGCAACGATCCAACCGAATTCAAATCCGCCTCGTTACCGCGACTCAGGCACCTCGGAAACCTTCGATTGATTTCTACCCGAGATCCACACCGGATACCCACCGCTGAAGAGGCTCCGAATCGCGTTCGCTACCTCGAGAGCACCGTTGCGCAGCTCACACCCGGAAATCCGTAGACGTGCGTGAAGCCCGTCTTCGGGTCACCGGGGACCTGGTGGTCTCCCGCCTCGCCGCGTAGCTGCAGGCAGATCTCGTAGATCTGGCGCAGGCCCGA
>CBDUYG010000621.1:0-2778 GCA_965371385.1 uncultured Myxococcales bacterium
GATTGTGTTCTGAGAACGTGAAAAAATGTCCCGAAGTGCAGGTGTAGCAGAAGATTTTTCCGATTGGGCGAGTATAACTTTGTACCAATATCGATGCGATTTTGTGCTGGTTGTGCATCTGCCCATCGCCCGGAAGCAGGTCCGAAGCAGCTACCGGATTCCATGGTGGGTGCGCCTCCCACGGATCGCGGTTACTGGTTTTCTGACGCTGCGGTGTATGCTGGTCCAAGGCCGTTGCGCCCTCGCATGAACGACAAGAGAAAGGATGGGGGATTCATGACACGCTCCGACGCAAGTGTCCTCGCGGTACTCGGCGATTTCGCCGGCGGCGCGGGGGGCGAAATCGAATCACGGAAGATCCTCCACGTCGATCTCGACACCCTCGATTCGGCGATTCGCCGATACCGGCCCGAGATTCGCCTCGATCTGCCCTACTGCCCAACCCTGCGCTTCTCGAGCTGGCGGGACTTTCATCCCGACTCCATCGCCGAGCGCACCCCGAGCCTCCAGGCCCTGCTCTACGCAAGGGACGAGGTCGGCAACCTTTCGGTCATGAGGCAGCACCTCGCAGAGGCCGGAGTTCCGGATGTTGCCGAGGCGCCTCCCGCAGGTGCCCCAACTGCCGCCGACTCGTCCTCCCCAGCCCCTGGCCAGAACGAAGGGGATCTACTCGATTCGATTCTGGGAAACGAGAGCTCTGGGACGGCGCCCCAGGGTTCCGGCCGATCGAGCAGCTCGACGGGATCGGCGAGGACCCACGGCTCCGCAGATCCCGAGTTCGATCGAATGATCCGCTCGATCGTCGACGAATCGGCCGATACCCACGACTTCGCGGGTGAGCATGCCCGCCGGGCGGCGATCGACGGCGAGTTGAGCCGCCGCATGAGAGAGATCCTCCACCACCCCCGCTTCCAGAGCCTCGAGGCCTGCTGGTCCGGCCTGCGGAATCTGATTCGAGCCGGCGCAGCCGATCCGGATCGGCTGCGGATCCGAATCCTCGACCTGCGCAAGGACGAGGTCGCGGCGATCGAGATTGATGAGCTCGAGAGCAGCCCCCTCTACGCGTTGATCTGTGGGGCGACCGTCGAGACTCCGGGTGTAGAACGCTTCAGCGCCCTGCTGACGGATTTTGAGATCGACGACGATGGCCCCGATCTGCGCACGGCCGCGATTCTCGCCGCATTGGCGGCCCGCGCCGGTGCCCCCGTCCTTGCGACCGCCTCGAGCCGGCTGGCCTCGCCCGGCCATGAGGGCTCGGAAGCCTGGCGGGCCCTGAGCGCCAGCCCGCTAGGGGAGTGGATCTGCCTCTCGCATCCGCGCGTTCTGCTTCGCCTGCCCTACGGAAGCGAGACCGATTCCATCGACGCCTTCGAGTTCGATGAATTCGCCGGAATCGAGGGCAGCGAGGGGCATCTCTGGGGTAACCCCGCCCTGCTGACCGGCCGAATCCTCGCCGGTGCGATCGTCAAGACCGGCACGATCTCAGACTTTCGCCACTTCGCGTACATCGACGATCTGCCGGTCCACGTCGTTCACCGATCGGGAGAGATCGAGTCGGTCGGCCCGATGCAGACTCTGCTGACCGAGCCGCAGATTCAGAAGCTGAACGAACGCGGGATCACGGCGGTCGTGGGACGGGTGGGAGGAGATGGCGCAGAGATCGTGGGGCTGCGTTCGGTTTCTGGCCAATCGGTATTCAAGTGACTCTCGGCAGCAGCCGCTGGGACTACTTCTCGTAGACCATCTCCACGTCGGCCACGGAAATCTTGTCCCCGGATTCGACCGGGCTGCGGTCGACCGGCCTGCCATTGATGCGGGTGCCGTTCTTCGAGTTGAGATCGGTGATCTCGATCGATTTTCTGCGGATCACGATCTCGGCGTGGTATCGGGATACCGTGGTCCCGGGCAACACGATGTCGTTGTCCTCGAGCGCGCCGATCCGGGTCTTGCCCATGCGCAGCGCGACGACCTGCCCCGCGTTGGGCCCCGACACGATCGAGAGCTTGCCCGCGCTGCCGCCCTTCTTCATGACCAGGAGGACGATCAGACCGATCACGACGACTCCCGCCGCTCCAGCCAGCCAGGGCCAGATGGGCCCGGAGATCTCGGGATAGAGCGCTTCGCGCGAGCCCGATTGCCTGCCCACCGTCACGCGCAGCTTGTGCTTCATGCCGTCCATCGCCGTGGGGAAGCTCACGAGATAGCTTCGCTCCATCTGGACGGCGATCAGATCGAAGAAGTCCTTCAGGTGAACGATCGAAGCCGCCTCCAGGAAGTCCCCACCGCTGCCCTCTGCCAGCCGGCGCATCTCCTCGAGACCGGTGCCTCCGAAGCGCGCGTAGCCGATCGAGAAGATGATGATGCGAGAGTCCTTGTCTCCACCCTGGGAAGCGCGAATCACCTCTTGACGAGAGCGGTCGCTGCCGTCGTCCTTGCCGTCGGAGAAGAGCACCACGAAAGAGCGCCGGGGCAGATTGGCTTCCTTGCGAATCAGATCGATGGCCTTGTAGGCGCCATCGTAGAGCAGGGTGTGCTGGCTCCGCTCCTTGTCGATTTCGAGGGCGCGCACGGCCTGGCGGGTCTCGCTTCGCTGCTCCGCGAAACGAGATACGACCGTGACGTCCTCGGCGAAGGTCACCACGGCGACTCGATCCTCGGGGCGCAGCTGCTCGAGGAAGGCGACGGCCGACTCCTTCGCTCGGGTGAAGGGCTCTCCCCGCATCGTGCCGCTGGCATCGATCGCGATGACCGCCGTGACACCCCGGCCTGTCGCCTCCA
>CBDUYG010000622.1:0-2770 GCA_965371385.1 uncultured Myxococcales bacterium
CGGGCCGAGTCGGTGCTCGAGATGCCCTACCCCAAGGTCTTCGGCGAGATCCCCGCCTCGACCTACAACCTCGATCTCCAGCGGATCGGACCCGCCTCGGTCCAGATCCTCCGCCAGGAGAACGGGAACGTAACGATGGACATGACGAGCGGCGTCGAGGGCGGCGCGAAGAACATCGTGCACGCCGTGATGGAGCCGATCGGCGAGCCCGACGACCCGAGGCTGCGCCTGGTTCACGAACGCTCGCAATCCTTCGATCCTTCGGGCAAGCCTCTGGTGATTCTCGAGATCGATCATCGCAAGGGCGTGGCGACGTGCACGCCACCCGGCAAGGATGAATCGAAGGCCAAGCGGGTCGAGCTCCCGACACAAGATCGAGTCGCGAACGTTCCGCTCAACCTGCTCTTCGTGCCGCTGGTCGAGGGCCGGGAGGAGCGTCTCGAGTTCGAGGTCTTCCTGTGCCTGGGCGGCGCCCGCACCATGAAGTTCGCGGCGACATCCAGCGACATCGTTGGGATCACGCCGGAGGGGAAAAAGCGCATTCGCCGGATCCAATACGGTCCCGACGTCAGCAAGGTTTTCAACTGGGTGGCGAAGACGGTTGGACCCCGCCTCCTCTTCTGGTTCGATCCGGAGCTCGAAGGCTCGAGCTACATCGCCCATCGCATGCCCCTCTACTCCCGGGGACCCGAGGTCGTGATCCTGAGAGAGGGCTTCCCGATCTCGATCCTCGGATCCGCGAAGGACTGAGCCCGAGTCATTCGGGCGGACCCCAGGCAGAGTCGCAATCGAGCTTCGCGAGACGGGCTCCTCGGCCTTCAGTCGGCTGCGGGCGAAGCGGCGCCGGAAACTCCCGAGTGCGACCGGATCGGGAGCCTCTTCGCCAGCATGGGCGCCGTATCGACAGCCTGCAGCTCCTTGCCCTTGATCGTGACCAGAAAACGACCCATCTCACTCATCCCCGTGCTGGGACCGATGTCCAGAACCTCGACGACTCGCGCGGAACCCGGGTCGAGGAGCTGCAAGCCACGCTCACCCATCAGGAAGACGCGCCCGGCGATCAGGGCCGCATCGCTCACCAACCCGATGCGCGAGCTCTCCAGCCGGGAGACGACCTCGGGCTTGCTCGGATCTGCGACGGAGAGGACGACGACACCCTCTCTTCCCAGCACGATCACCTTGTCCCCGTGTGCGACCAAGCGTCCCGGTCCAAACTCGTGGCCGAGCTTCAGCTGCTTGATCACCTTCTGCCGACCGATCAGGGCGAGGGTCGAGATGTATACCTTCTCGCTGTCGCTGAACACGACCGTATCGCCGAGGGTTGCGAGGCCCCGAGCCGGGCGGCGAAGCAATCTTCGCAGATTCCCCCCATCGGCGTCGATCAAGAGCAGGCCACGGCTGCTCGCCAACATCAGCTCGTCGCCGGACCTCTCGGCCGCGTAGACCTCGCCGGTGACGGGTCGCGCCAACCGGGCCACTCGAAAGGGCCCCTGCTCCCCAAAGCCCACGATCTCGAGCCCATCCTCGCCGAAGATCAGCACCCGGCTTCCGAGGATGCGAACGCCGGACCAACGGGTCAGGTCCTTCGGCCGGTCGTAATGCGCAAAGGTGATCGAATCCTGCGTGGATGCCAGCTCGATGAGGTCGAATTCACCGTTGGCCTGCAGGGCCACGATGCGATCACCGACGCTGTCGAGGGCGACGACCTCTTGCGAGAGCGTGAGCGGGGGGCGAATCGATGCCTGGTTGGGCCAGCTCGCGACGGGAACGAAGAACTCCCGCCAATAGGGTTCCGCTCTGGGGCTGAAGAGCATCGAAGTCCCGGCCCGGTGATCCTCCGGCGACAAACGGAGCTTGAATTCTCTCTGCCATATCGGCGTGCCTCCGGCTTCTGCGAGCAGGCTCACCGTGGTGCGAGCCTGCATCCCGGGGCGAATGAAATCTTCTCCGCTGACCGAGCTCTTGATCGGCTTCTCGCGGTGCTCGATGACGAGCCGCGCGCGGGGAATCTCGTTGGCCCGGCCGCTCGCCTCCAGCTCCGACACGTTCACGAGGCGGTAGCCGGCCCTCTTGTATTGGAGCATCGCGCGTCGGCCCAACTCATCGGCAACACGCTGCACCTCCCCCGTACCGGGGGCGATGCGGATCACGAGCCCGACGCGGGAGAAGCTCTCCTCGTCGCGGCGGTGCAGAGCTTCGGAGCTGAGGCGCGCGTCCTCGGCGTAGTCGCTCTCGGGATGGGCGGCCGCGAACTCCTCGAGATCCCTTGCGCGGCTCGTGTAGCCACCGGCTTCGAGATAGGCCCGATTCCCTCTCGCACGAGCGCCCTTCTCCCCATTCGGAAACGTCTCGAGGTAGCTCGCATAAGCCTCGGGAGTGCCGGCAAAGCGCGCCACCTCGAAGGCCGAAGCGTCCATCTGCGGGCGAAGTGCGTCGACCAGCTCACTCTGGGGATGGTCGGCCTGGAATCGCTGGTAGCCCTCGAGGCTCGGATCCCGGAGCAGCTCGAGGAAGGCGATGCGCTCGCGTGCCTCGGCGGCGTGACGTGAATCCGGGAACTGGTTCAAGTAGCGATGATAGGAGGCAGCGGTGTCCTCGACCCTGACGCTGCGCCAGGGGTCGGATGCGCACCCGAGCGCGATCCCGGTCGCCAAACCGATCGTCAACAGCACGAACTTCTGAACGAGTCGCATCACTCCCCCCATCGCCGCCTCAGGGCGCCTCGCAGTTGAATCGGCGAAACCCCCGAATCACTTGAGAAATCACTCGC
>CBDUYG010000623.1:0-2769 GCA_965371385.1 uncultured Myxococcales bacterium
GAAATGGCTGGGAGGCGGTGCTCGACGACGTGGCCCCCTCGGTGGTCATGATGCGAGTGAACGCGCCCCGCACCTTCGATCAGGTGACGACCGGCTACGTCACGGCGACCGGCTTCGTCGTCGATGCCGAGCGCGGCATCCTGCTCACGAATCGTCACGTCGTGATGCCGGGCCCGGTGGTTTCGGAGGCGATCTTCCTCAACAACGAGGAGGTGGACGTCCAGGCGATCTATCGCGATCCCGTTCACGACTTCGGCTTCTATCGCTTCGACCCCTCGAGCGTGAGATTCATGGAGGTCAACGAGCTCGAGCTGCGGCCCGACAAGGCGCGGGTGGGGGTGGAGATCCGCGTAGTGGGGAATGACGCGGGCGAAAAGCTCGCATTCCTGGCCGGAACCCTGGCTCGTCTCGACCGGGATGCGCCGGTCTATGGTCGTGGCAGTTACAACGACTTCAACACGTTCTACTACCAGGCGGCCTCGAGCACCTCGGGTGGATCCTCCGGATCACCCGTGATCGACATCGACGGCGACGTCATCGCGATCAATGCCGGTGGATCGCGCCATGCAGCCTCCAGCTTCTACTTTCCCCTCGATCGCGTGACGCGCGCTCTCGAGCTGATCCAGGACGGGGAGCCCGTCTCACGCGGTACCCTGCAGACGATCTTCCTCCATCGCCCCTACGATGAGCTGCGCCGGCTCGGGCTGCGTCCGGAGACCGAGGCCGAGCTGCGCAAGACGTTCCCGGACGGTACGGGCATGATCGTAGTGGCCCAGATCGTGCCGGAGGGGCCGGCGGATGGAAAGCTCGAGCCCGGAGACATCGTGGTTCGCCTGCAAGGCAAGCCCATCGACGCCTTCATTCCGATCGAGTCGGTGCTCGACGATCTCGTCGGGAAGACGGTCGAGCTGGACATCGAGCGGGGCGGCGAGCCGATTCAGGTGGAGATCGGCGTCGACGACCTCCACGTCCTCAGCCCCTCCAAGTATCTCGAATTCGGCGGAGCCGTCCTGAACCCGCTCTCGTATCAGCAGGCCCGTAACTTCTCGGTCCCCGTGGAGGGGGTCTACGTGGCGTCGGCGGGCTACGCCCTCGGCCGGGCCGGAATCGCGGCGGGATCGGTCATCACCGAGGTGGCGGGTGAGCCGGTCCAGAGCCTCGAGGACTTCGAGCGAGCCATCGCTTCCCATCCCGATGGGGAGAGGGTTCCGATTCGGTACTTCTCGATCCACAATCCGCGAACCTCGGCCGTCGGCGTGGTGAGGATGGAGCGGCGCTGGTTCACGATGCAGCTCTGCCGCCGAAACGACGAGGATGGCCGCTGGCCCTGCGTCGTTTCGGCCGAGCCGCCCGAGCCCGAGCCCGACTCGGGTGGCGTACAGAGCACGAGCTTTCAAGAGGACGGCAGTCGGGCCCTGCAGGCGTTGGCGCCTTCGATCGCGCTCGTCGAGTACGACATCCCCTACCGCCTCGACGGCGTGCACGGCGACCGATTCCAGGGGCCGGGACTCGTCGTGGACGCGGAGCACGGGTTGGTCGTGGTGGACCGGGAGACCGTTCCGATCGCGCTCGGCGATCTCACGCTCACCTTCGGCGGCTCGGTGCAGGTGCCGGGTGAGGTGGTCTATCTCCATCCCGAGCACAACCTCGCGGTGATTCGATACGACCCTGCGCAACTGGGGGATACGCCGGTTCGCAGCGCCGAGCTGCGACCCCTGAAGCTCGAACAGGGCCAACCGGTCTGGCTCGTGGGCATGAGCATGCGCCAGCGCCTGGTCTCCCAGGAGACCAGGATCCTGCGCATGGAGCCTCTCACCCTTCCCGTTACCCAGCCCCCGCGCTTCCGAGAGCGCAACATGGAGGCGGCCGTGCTGGCCGACGCCACCTCGACCGTGGGCGGAGTGCTGGCCGACAAGAAGGGCAGGGTGCTCGCGCTCTGGGCCTCCTACTCGACGGGGCAGGGGCAATCGATGTCGGCCTTCTTTGCGGGCATCCCGATCGAGTACGTGATCGAGATGATCGAGCCCCTGAAAAGTGGGCGCGACGTCGATTGGCGCTCCCTCGGTGCCGAGCTGCAGCCGTTGACGATCGCCGATGCGCGGCATCGCGGCCTTTCCGATCGTGAGGCGCGACGGCTCGAAGATGCCGATCCGGTGGCGCGGCGGGTGCTGTCGGTGCTGCGGCTGAGCGCTGAGAGCCCGGCGGCATCGATCTTGAAAGAGGGTGACCTGCTGCTCGATATCGACGGGGTTCCGGTCACGAGCTTTGCCCAGGTGGACCGGGCCTCCCAGGCCGAGAGCGTCCGGCTTCGCGTCCTGCGCGACGCCGAGGAGCTCGAATTCGAAGTGCCGACCCAGAGTCTCTCTGGAATCGGAACCCATCGGGCTCTGCTCTGGGCGGGGACGCTGCTGCAGAGGCCGCATCCGGCGCTCTCCAGCCAACGCTCCCTCGAGCGGGAGGGCGTCTACGTCGCGCGATTCTGGTATGGATCGCCCGCGAATCGCTACGGCCTGCAGGCCACGCGCCGGATCATGGCAGTGGATGGCCAGCCGACCCCCGATCTCGATACCTTTCTCGACGTCGTCTCCTCGAAGCCCGATCGCGGCCCTGTTCGGCTCAAGATCATTGATCTCGACGGCAAGGTCGAGGTCATCACTCTCAAGCTCGACCTCGAGTACTGGCCCACCTACGAGCTGATCCGAAGGGATGACGGCTGGCATCGTACGCGGCTCAGCCCGCAGCTGGCGAAGGCAGCGGGCGGGCAGGGGA
>CBDUYG010000624.1:0-2769 GCA_965371385.1 uncultured Myxococcales bacterium
GGTCCTGAGCATGACGCTCATGCACGAGCGATTCGCCATGTCGGGCTGATGCGACAGTCCCCGAGGCGACCTGACCCGGCGCCATGGCTGGGGGGGCGGGCCCTTGCAGGCATGCAACGTGCCGGCCGCGTAGTGCGGAACGACGCCGGTAAAGACAGCGAACGAGGGGCGGTTCAAAGAGAAGAGGTGAGAGAGGAGAGGGGCAGCACTTCGCACTCGGGGTCGGCCGGGGATCCCCCGTGCGTCACCCAGCGCAGCATCGCGAATCCTTCCAGCCGCCCTCCGGTGTCGACCCAGTTGGGGACTCCCGGGTCCCGAGGCGCGATCACCACGCGCCACGATCCGTCCTCGCTCGGCTCCGCCCGGGTGTTGTTCGTGCAGGGCGCTGCGTAGCGGCTGTCGTACGACTCCATCCAGGGATTGGCGAGCGTGATTCCCCAGTACGAGAAGGGCCGCTCGGGTGGTTTGATCGTGACCACGAGCGCCTGATCTTCCTCGAGCAGCCAGCGGCTGCCCATGTAGTACATGTCCGTATTGCAGTGCGTATCGAGCTCGTCGCCCGAGTCGACGTGGTGCCGGCCCGAGGTGCCTTCGATCCGGTTGATCCGCTTTCCGAATCCGGCCCACATCGCGATGCTGGTCCGGACAGTAAACAAGAAGAACTTCGACGCCGTCACGAGCTTGTCGGCCAGCTCTTCCGGGCCGAGCTGCGGCGGGGGGATCTCTCTTTCGATCAGCTCGATTTCGAGATCTGCGGCCTTCTGATTGCGCAGGTCGGAGAACGTCTCGCGCAGCGAGAGATGCTGAGTCCCTTTTTCGAGCCGGATCCAGTTTCCTTCGCGTTTCTCGGGACTGAGGATGATCTCGAATTCGCCGTTCTCCGCAATCTCGAAGTCGTCGAGATCATATTGAGCGAGGTTCCCGCCCTGGGCGCCGGAGCCCCAGTGGAAGATGTCGGCGCCGAGGTTGATCCCGATGTAGATCGCCTCACCGCGCGTACCCGAGAAGCGGTAACAGTCGCTGTCGTTGATGACTGCGAAGTATCGATTGATGTCGGGGTTGTCGACGATGAACTTGTGGTAGTCGTCCTCATTGAGAAAGAGCACCGGGTGCAGTGGGTCGTTCTTCTCGACTACCCACTCGAGAGCGATGGTGGCCATGCGGGTAACCCAGCGATAGCCCTCCGCCCAGTCGCTGCTCGTGCCCGGCTGCTGGGCCTCGTTGACGAGCTCGATCGCCGTCTGCTGCGCAGCCATCCACTCGGCAAAGGCCTCGGGCATCCCTTCGGGTGGGTTCGTCACGAGCGAGCGCCCTCCACCACGGGTCCTTTCACGGTCGCAAGTCGTGCCATGGCATCAAACCTCGGAAGGGATATCGAAGCGCGTCTGGTACTTCTCGTGACGAGCACGCTCCGCCGCGAGATCGAGCCCCGTGTCGGCGAAGGAATATTCGTGTACACCGTGCCGGTCCTTGGGGCGCTGCTTCATCCAGGTATCAATCAGCCCCGCGGCTTCACTGCCCAGGGGAGAGCCGCAGTGCTCGCTGATGCGGCGGACGGTCCCAATTGGATCGGCCATCAGGTCCTGGTAGCGGACGTCGATGATCTGGTCGGCGGGCAGCGTGCCCTCGTCGCGCTGCTCCATTACGCGCTCGGGGAGGTAGGCGTATCCGAATGCCATCGCTCCGACCACCGCGTCGTACTGTACATGGTCGCTGCGCATCCACTGCAGGCTCGCCATCAGGTTCGACAACGAGCCGAGAATCCTGAGCGGGTCACGATGGGTAATGATGACGTGTGCGTCCGGGTAGATGTCGAACAGATTTCCCAGCTGGTTCATGTGGGATGGCGCCTTCATCACCCATCGTCGGCTCGGCTGCCGCCATTGCAGCAATTGCAGGAAACGTCGATGATGCGCGTACCAGGGAGCCGGGTCGCACCCTGCCTTCCACATCGTGTAACTCGGGATCTGATAGAAGCCCGTGAACATGTCGCTCGCGAACTCATGAGCGAAAATGTAGATGCACTCGTTGGGAAGCTCCGCTCCCAGCTCGTGCATCGTCCGCATCGCCGGCACGACATGGTCCTGCATCCGGATCTCGGACTCCGCCCGCGCGATCGCCTGGGCCATGGCCGGCTTCGAGCTCGAGACCGCATCAGCGGGATACATCATCTCCCAGGTGATGGGAACGCGATTGCCGGGATCTCGCCACAGCAGCTCGTGGAGGATGCTGGTTCCGCTGCGTGCGAGGCCGGTAACGAATATCGGAGCAACGACCTCCTGATCCTCGATCTCGGGATGATCCAGAAAAATCTTCTCGATGCGAAGCCGGCTCTCGAGGATCCGCGCGATCTCCGCGCGCGCCATCAGTCGGCCGACCAGTGTGAGCTGCGCCTCTTCTTCCAGGGCGCGAACGAAGACACCGAGGCCGTCGCGGAAGCCATCATCTCCGAAGTCGTCGAGCCCGGTTGCGTCGATCGCCGAGGCGATCGCCTGGCCCTCGTCGAGCGGGACCATCGAGTGTCCGCCGTCGCCGGGAATCGCGCCCAATGCGTTGATCTGCTCGACCCAGGGAGAACGCGGGGGCGGAGTCCAAGCCATGATTCAATCTCCTCGAGGAGCCTGGGGCAGATACCGGGGCAGATACTGGGGCAGATACTGGGGCAGAGAGTAGGGCAGGGTGGGCATGCCGGACGACAATCCCCGACTCCGCAGCGACGACTCCATTCCTCGAGAGAATAGCCCCCCGAGCAGGTATCGTGCGAACATC
>CBDUYG010000625.1:0-2766 GCA_965371385.1 uncultured Myxococcales bacterium
CCGAGACGAATCTGGAGGTTGGAAGCATGAGTGAATCGAGCGAGCTGGCCAGCTGGATCGAGCTGGAGGGCTGCTACAACTTTCGCGATCTCGGATCATACCAGACCGCGGATGGACGCCGAATGGTGCCGGGACGCGTGTATCGATCCGACGGACTCCAGCACCTGAAGGAGGCCGATCTGGCTCGGCTCTGCGACGAGCTTCGGCTCGCTGTCGTGATCGATCTGCGCTCCCAGGACGAAGTCGAGGAGGATGGGCTCGGACTCATCGCGGATCGCGCAAAGATCCACCCGGTGCCGCTCTTCTCGAACGCTCGCGGTGGGTCGCGCAGTTCGACCGCGGGGGCTGAGGCGCGGGGAGACCTCGAAGCTGCCGGCATGCCTCTCGAGATGCCGTCCAACATGGCGGATCTCTATTACGTGATGCTCGTCGCGGCGAGGGAACCGATCGTGCGCGTCGTGAGCCTGCTGGCAGAGCTCGACGTGCCCGCCGTGTTCCACTGCTCGGCGGGCAAGGACCGTACCGGCGTGATCTCGGCGATCCTGCTCTCCATCCTCGGTATTCCCGAGGATACGATCATCGCCGATTACGCGTTCAGCCGGCAGAACATCGACCTCATCAACCAGCGCCTGGGCGAGAGCCAGAGCTACCAGCGCTTCATGCACGAGCTGCCCGATGGTGCCTACGATGCGGATCCCGAGGCCATGCGCGCGTTCCTCGCCCGCGTCGCACGGGAGCACGGATCGATGGCAGGTTGGGCGGCCGAAGCGGGAATCGACGAGGCGATGCAGAGTGCCATCCGGAACCGGCTGCTGAGCTGAATCTCCGCCTGAAGCAGAGGCCCCCTGCGTAGCAGAATGCGTTCCTGGCGGTTCTCCGCGTCGAAGCCGATCGCACCCTGCCTACAGGTCCCGGCCCGCCTCGATGTCCGCAACCTTCTGGGCCAGCCACGCTTCGTAATCCTTGCCCTCCCAGGCTCGATGCTCCCCGCGCAGATACGCCTGGGCGTTGCGGTGGTACTTCCAGGCATTGAGCCGGTTCGCTTTCGAGCTGTCGCGCTCCCGAATCGCCTTCGCGGGCGTGCCGACGATGATCGAGTGTTCGGGGAACACCTGTCCCTCCGTAACCACCGCGCCCCCGGCAACGATCGAGCCGGCGCCGATCTCCGCCCCGTCCATCAGCGTAGCCCCGATCCCGATCAGACAGGCGTCTCCCACGGTCGCACCATGCACCGTCGCGCGATGAGCCAGCGTGCAGAAGTCGCCGATGGTCGTCGATGCCTCGTATCCCACGTGGATCATCGTGAAGTCCTGGAGGTTCGTGTAGCGACCGATGCGCACCTCCCGGGTCTCGCAGCGGATCACCGCGTTGAACCAGATCGAAGAGCCCTCGCCGATCGCGACCTTGCCGAAGACGCGTGAGCCGTCGGCTTGAAACACGCTGGGGTGAACCTGTTGCACGACTCTCTCCTGTGGCCCGCTCCGGATGATCGCCCCTCGTCGTCTGGGACCCGACGGGCGGACGCCTTCATTCTTGCGTCGGCTCGGACTCGATCTCTAGGTGCTCCACCGCGTATCCCCGACGCCTCAGTGCCTCGGGAATTCCCCTCGTGCCCGAAAAATGCGCCGCGCCAACCACGACGAAATAGGAGCCCCCCTCGGCAAGAAGCTCTTCGAGCCGGATTTGCATCGAGCGGTTGCGCGAGAAGAGGGTGGCTTCGTAGAAGGGCTCGAACTCCGGCCTGGCCTCGAGCTCACGAAAGAGGATGCGCTCGAGCCGGACGGGGTCACCGAGTCTCCAGGCTTCCATCATCTCTTCGAGGTACTTCGTTCCGCCCTCGGTCTGGAGCAGCGTTTCTTTCAGCATCATCTCCTGGGTCGGCCGGGTGAGACCGTCGAGCATGCGGAGCTGCTGCTCGGTCGTCTCGAGGGCGATGGTTCTCTTGCCCTCCCGGGCGCGCTCGATGAACTCCACATCAACGCCTCCAGCAGCGATATACCCGTGGTCCTCGAGCAGCCCCGTGACCAGGGAGACGGCGACCATCCAGGGCTTCAGCTGATCGAGCGCCATGATCGTCTGCCCGGTCTCCTTCAGCCGAGCGTGCAGCTCACGGTAGAGATCGGGGGAGATGACCTGGTCCAGGGTGGTTCCAGTGGGCAGCAGGGCGTAACGAAGTACGAGATCGTCCGCTTCCTCGTCCCTCTCATCACCCGTCGCGACTTCCACCACCAGAGCATCCGATGCGTCGTAGATCTCGAGGATTCCGGCCGGCAGGATCCAACCGTGCTTCGGGCCGACGTGGATCGATCCCAGGAGATGAAGTGTGCCTGGGGCGGGAGGGCTCCCGTCTGCGGCGGTGACCCGCCAGACGGACGGTGTGGCCCGGGGGTTCGGCTTCGCATGAGCGCCGCCCCGCAGCCAGTCCGTACCACAGCCGGAGAGGCTCATGGCCAGGATGGCGACCGCGCATGGAAGCCCGGTGATTCGCAGCCGGCTGATCGACGCCTTCTTCACCTCAGGTCGATTCGCCGTGCTCGAATACGTTTCGCGTCCGTTCGCGAAGGTCCGGGTCGTAGAGGAAGTCGATCGCCGTCATCGCGAGAATCTTCGCTCCGTCGATCGCCGCCTCGTCCCCGAGCTCGGAGCCCGCGTGGTCCGCAAACTCGCGGTTGTGGATATTGATCCTGGGCGGTGCCGCGGCGAGCATTGGATGAATCGAGGGCACGTGGTGACTCACGTTTCCCATATCGGTGCTGCCCGCCATCG